>QIAR01000508.1 GCA_003225595.1 Acidobacteriota bacterium
GGCCATTCTGGCAAAGGACCTGGTGCGAAACGCCTTGCGGGAGGCGGAAAAGGGCGGCAAAAACGGCTGCGCCCGGGCAGATCTAAATCGGATTCTCGATCTCGCCGGGAACCTGCACGGTAACCAGGCGCGGGCCAAGGCGGTCTTCGCTTGCAGCGCTGAAAACTTCTGGCGCGAATTTGATTTGCCGCCGCAGCTTCCGGGGACGCAACTGTTCGTGAACCGGCGTTTTAATCTGAAGCCTCTGGGGCCCCTACTCGGCGCCCAGCCGCGATTGTCCGTGACTCTCGTGGACAGGCAGCGCGCCCGCTTCTTTGACCTGCGGCTTGATGAATTGAAGGAACGAGGAGGGCTCTTTCACACGTTACCGCGGCGCGGACGCAGCGACGGTTTCCGCGGTTATGATGGCGGGCACGCCGAGCGGCGGACAGCCGATGAAGCCATGCACCACTTCAAAGCTGTGGCCGAGCGGCTCAAAGAAGAACTGGAAAAAGGTCTGTGGGAAAAACTGATCGTTGGCTGCCATGACAGCAACTGGTCTGAGTTCGAATCCCATCTGCATCCCTATGTAAGGCAGCGGCTGCTCGGGCATTTCTCAACGGACGTGGCAAACGTGAGCACTGAGCAGATTCGTGAACAGGCGAGCCGCATATTGCGAGAAGCCCTCGATGAGCGCCGTCAAACCCTGGTGAAGGAAGTACTGGACCAGGCCAAGAGTAACAATCGTGGGATCACTGGAGTGCGCCGCGTGCTGCGGTCACTGGAACTCGGGGAGGTGCAGACTCTTTTCCTGGGAGAAAACTTCAGCGCTCGCGCAGTGGAGTGTACGAATTGCGGCCACCTGGACTCGCATATGGTCCCATACTGTGTGGTTTGCGGTCGAGCCACACGCGAGCTTGAGGATGTGTGTGACGCGATTGTTCCGGCCGCGATTCGCCGCGATGTCGAGTTGTTCTACGTCAAGAACGATCCCGAGTTCGATCGCGTAGGCAATATCGCCGCTCTGCTACGCTTCCGTGCCGACCAGAACAGGTCAGGTGAAATATCAGCGGCATCGTAGGCAAGCGCTGAACCTGCCACTATAGGCGGCGGAGGAACTCTGGAAATCTTTTCGATTTGAAGGGGCATTCCTTTCCCGCGTGCTCTCTCCTTTCTGGTAGTACTTAGGGCGCGGCTGGAGCCTGCCCTCCCAAAACTGCAACACCTTTCGAGTTGTTTCCCAGCCCTGTAGCCGGAGATCTGGCGCGCATCATCGTCCCCATAATCTGCCACTCATCTGCGCTTGCTCACCACGTACTCATGGCACACTCATTTACAATCCTTGGTTTCCAAAGCTGTTGCGATTTCCTTGCGAAGGTGACGAGATGAACGTTTTTTCGCGTTGTGCCTCGTACGTGCGAATTCTGCCACTGCTGCTCTTAATTTCGGTCGGCCTTCTTAACGCTGAACCGTTGCCACTGAAGCGCGCGGTGCAACTGGCCCTCACGCACAGCACGACGGCCGCCTCGGCCACTGCGGACGAGCAGCACGCCTTCGCGTCCTATCACGAGACGCGCAATACCTACTTGCCCCAGCTCATTGTCGGTTCGGGGTTGGGAGCTTCCTGGGGATTCCCTCTCACTCTGGAAGGTTCGGCGCCGTCTCTCGTCAACGTGACTGCTCAATCCTTCTTGATTAATCCCGCGCAGCGCCAATTCCTTCGGGCAGCAAAGACCGAGTGGGCGGCCAGCAAACTGCAAGGTAAAGATCAACGCAACCAGGTTATCCAGGATACGGTTCTCAGTTACGCCGAACTCAACAAATGGGAACAGCGCGTCGCACGCTTGCAGCAGGACGAGGCTGAAGCCCTCAAGATGGAGAAGGCCGTCACGGAACGCGTGCAGGAGGGTGTGGACAGCCCATTGGAAAAAAACAAGGCACGCCTCTCAACCGCTCGTGTGCGCTTGCATTTTGCCGAGGCACGCGGGGCGGCAGACGTGTTGCGACGGCACCTGTCGCAGCTTACCGGACTGCCTCTTACATCCATCGAAACCGTCCGGGACTCAATTCCCACGATGCCCAACGTAACCCAGACCGACGACCTCGCAAGCAAAGCAGCCCAAGCCAGCCCGATGGTTCAAGCCGCAGAGCAGCACGCCACAGCCCAGCAGCTTCGTGCGACGGGCGAGCACAGGGCATTATTCCCCGCCGTAGACTTTGCCGCTCAGTACGCCTTGCTGACCAAGTATAATAACTACGACGAGTTCTATCTCCGTTTCCAGCGCCATAACGCATCGCTCGGAGTCGCCATCCGCTTCCCTTTCTTGAACCCGTCCCAGCATGCTCACGCCCACGCTGCCGATGCCGAAGCTCTGAAGGCGAAGAAGGAAGCGGAAGCAGCCAAGGACAAGGTCTCCGAGGAGACATTGAAGCTCCAGCGCTCTGTGGAACAGTTGTCGGCCGCCCGCGATGTCGCCGATCTCGAGTATCAGGTGGCCCAGTCTGGTTTCGAAGCGGCTCAGACACGCATTGACGCTGGAACCGCCACACTACACGATCTGGCAGACGCTCGTACCCAGGCAGACGAACGCTTCCTGGCGCTTCAAGACGCCACGTTTGAGTTGGAGCGCGCCCGCATCAACCTGCTGCGCTCAACCGGCGACCTCGAGAAGTGGGCACTGGGTGGACAGTAGCCGTGGGATACCGCGTCTCGGGTTTAAGCACGTAGCATCCTCCTTTGAAAGCCGCCAAATTTTTGGCAAATTGCCTGTCCCTCCAATCCGTAAGTTCCCAACAAGGGCTACTTTTCGCGTCCCAGTGCATCAAAACGTGCTTTCACAGTAAAGGGATTG
>QIAR01000509.1 GCA_003225595.1 Acidobacteriota bacterium
CATCATCATGGATTTTGTGATGAACCACACTTCAGACCAACACAAGTGGTTCGTCGATTCCAAATCGTCGCGCACCTCCGCCCATCGCAACTGGTACATCTGGCACGATGGCACGCGGTCCGGGCAACCTCCGAACAATTGGCTGTCCACGTTTGGCGGCTCAGCCTGGAAGCTCGATCCAAGGACCGGCCAATACTACTCCCACTACTTTTATCCTGAACAACCCGATCTCAACTGGCGCAACTCCGCGGTGGAGAATGCCATGTTCGATGTGACCCGGTGGTGGTACAAGCGGGGTGTAGCTGGCTTCCGCCTCGATGCCGTGGACACGCTGTTCGAAGATCCTGATCTCCGTGACAACCCAGTCCTTCCCGGCAAGAACAAATACGGCGATCCCAATATGGACGAGAAATACAACAAAAAGCTGCCTGAAGTGCACGACGTTCTCCGCGAGCTGCGCAAAGTTGCCGACCAACACGGCGCCGTACTGATTGGTGAAACCTGGACGAAAAACATCGATGAGCTGAAGCAGTATTATGGCGAGCACAGCAATGAGCTGCAGATGCCCATGGATTTCATGTTCACCAGAGTGGACAAACTGTCGCCGCCGGAGTTCCGCAAGCAGATTGCGGCCGTCGATTCTGCAGGCGGCTGGCCCGTGTATGTCATCAGCAATCATGACATCGTGCGTTCTTACAACCGCTATGGGGACGGGCAACACAATGATGCGATTGCCAAGCTCATGGCTGGCCTCTACCTAACGCTCCGTGGCACACCAATCATGTATTACGGCGAAGAGGTCGGGATGGAAAACAACGATCCCAAAAGCAAGCAGGACGTGAAGGACCCCATTGGGAAGTTGGGTTGGCCGGAAGAGAAGGGCCGAGACGGCGAGCGCACTCCCATGCAGTGGGATGAGGGTCCCAACGCCGGCTTCAGCCAGGCTGCGCCCTGGTTGCCCGTTCCGCCGAGTTATAAGACTCACAATGTGGCTACGGAACTGAAAGATCCCAACTCGGTTTTGCAGTTCTACCAGCAATTGCTCGCATTGCGGCATCAAAACCGCGTTCTGCTCGATGGCGAGTACATTGCCCTGAATGAGAACAACCCGAACGTGCTCTCGTATTTGCGGCGTTACAAAAATGACGCTGTTCTCGTGGTTCTGAATATGTCGGGAACTGAGCAGCAGGTCAGCTTCGATCTGAAGCCACAGGGATTCTCTTCCCAGAAGGCGACGACTCTGCTCACGACGGATAGCCAGCAGGCAAAGGAAATCAATCCTTCGCAGCTGCCGCTGAAACCGTTCGCAGTGTATGTAGCTACGATCTCGAAGTGAGTTAAATCGTATAATGCTGGCGCTCTGGATGCCCGCAGTCTCGAGTTTCCCCGAGATTGCCAAACCGAATATTCGAGGACACTATGGGTAGCAATGCAGGCCCTAAATCTCCTGGACGCCGGACGTTCCTCACGACCACGAGCCTGGTAGCGGCGGCAGTAGCTGCACCGAAAGTCAGCTCCGCCCTGGTGAGCGACATGCCCTCTGAAAAGGAAGAAAGCGATCCCCCCGCAGGCAGCGCGCGACAAATTCCCATCGGGGTGTTCGACCCGGTTTTTCCCAACCTCTCTCTCGACCAGATGATCGAGAAGATTTCGGGCTGGGGCATTGAGGCGGTGGAGATTGGGACCGGCGGTTATCCGGGAGACAAACATTGCCCGGTGCAAGAATTACTGGACAATCCCGCCAAGTTGCAGGCCTGGAAGAAAAAGTTTGAAGAGCGCAACATCATGGTGGCGACCCTGAGCTGCCATGGGAACCCCGTGCATCCCGATCCAAAAATCGCCCAGCGCGATGCGGAAACGTTTCGCCGTACGGTGCTGCTGGCGGACCGGTTGGGAGTTGGCGTTATTGTTGGTTTTTCCGGATGTCCCGGCGGCAACCCGACTGACACGATGCCGAATTGGGCTACTTATCGCTGGCCTCCCGAGTACGCAAAGATTCTGGATTGGCAGTGGAAGGAGAAAGTCATTCCATATTGGAAGCAGGCGGCTAAACTCGCTCGCGAACACGGGGTACACAAGCTGGCGCTGGAAATGCATCCCGGTTTTGTCGTCTACAATCCGATGACGCTGTTGAAGCTGCGCGAGGCTGTGGGTGAAGAGATCGGAGCCAACTGCGACCTGAGCCATCTGTTCTGGCAGGGCTGCGATCCGATCGAGGTGATTCGGATGCTGAGCAAGCAGGGCGCCCTTTTCCATGCCCACATGAAAGATACGGTCATGTTCAAAGATAACGTCGCCAAATATGGTGTGCTCAACTTCGCATTCGAAACTCGCGACCTGGCGCAGGCCTCAGAAACATTCCGTGCCGTGGGTTACGGGCACAGCGCGAGTACGTGGAAAGACATTGTTCGTACGTACATGGAAGTTGGTTACCGAGGCATTCTCAGCATAGAAAATGAGGATCCCATTCTGCCCGGCGAAGTTGGCGTGCAGCGGGCTCTGTACGTGCTGAAAAATGTGCGAAGTGAGCTGTTAGCCGCTAATGCCTGATCTGGTGCTGAACATCCATCATAAGACCGGTGAGTATGCGTGATACTCATCTGAGGCTCGAGACATGAATCGGCGGGAATTCGCTCGGACCTTGGCTGGCGCTGCATTGAGTGCTGCGGCGCTTCCTGGTGGTGCGGCAGCCGCAGAGACCGGAGCCCAGACTTCCGCAAAAGGTATTCCATTCAAACTTTCGGTCATGCTCTGGACCGTCTATCGCGACCTTCCGTTCGAGCAGCGCCTCGAGAAAGTAGCCGAAGCTGGGTATCAAGCCGTTGAGCTGGCGGACGAGTACAAAGGCTGGTCAACGGGAGAGTTTCGTCGAGTCAGCTTGAAGGTACGGTCACTGAACATTGTGTTCGACACCATTGCTCAGGTAAAGAGCGGCATCGCCGATCCCGGCGGGCGCGAGGCATTTCTTTCCGATCTGAACACGCTGCTTCCGATCGCTGAAAAGCTGGAATGTCCGGCGATCATCGTTCTTTCCGGCAACCGAGTCGAAGGCCTCTCGCACGATGCACAGCACCAGAGCTGCGTAGAGACACTCAAGCGAGCCGGCGATATCGCAGGGAAGCGAAATGTAAGCTTATTATTGGAAAACATCGATCCCGAAGAAAATCCCAAGTATTACCTGACCTCGGTAGCGGAGGGATTTGAGATTGTCCGCGAGGTAAACCATCCTCGCGTGAAATTTCTCTACGACTTCTATCACGAGCAGATTTCGGAAGGGAACCTGATCAAGAAACTGGAAAAGAACATCGGGGAAGTGGGTTTAGTCCACATTGCCGACGTGCCCGGGCGGCACGAGCCTGGAACCGGGGAGATCAATTATCCCAATATCTTCCGCAAACTCGCTCAACTCGGGTACGACCGTTACGCAGCCATGGAGTTCATTCCCACAGGCGATGCGGTAGCTAGCTTGCGCGCCGCAAAAGACATGGCACTGCAGGCGGTCAGCAATTACGACCAGAGCCGGGTCCCGTAATCAGCCATGCTGAGCACCATCAAAATCGCCAGCCAGAAG
>QIAR01000510.1 GCA_003225595.1 Acidobacteriota bacterium
GACGAGACCCGGACGTGGCGTTCGGCAATTCGATCTGGGACAAGGAAATGCTGCAGATGGCCCGCCACGCATTTGCGGTAAATCCGAATCCAGACTTGGAGAAGATTGCGGGGGAGCAACAGTGGGCTGTCTACTTCCCCGATTCGGTTCGGCGTGGGTGAGAAAACTTCGGGCACGGATTCTCACGCGCTGTGGTACGCTCTGCCTTTTGTGGCGCGCCGTCGCGGGGACTGTGGGGGAGGGCGTCTCGCCCGAACCATGGAAGCGAAATGCCATCGGGACAGCCGACAACGCTTGTCCTGAGCGGAGCCGAAGGATGCCAGCGCTACCACGGGCCAATCTGTCGCTAGTTCCTGACCTGCTTCAGGGCAGCTCTTAGCGCATCGATTGCTAAATGGCTGGCGTGGATGGAAGCTTCCGGCAGGCCCCCAATCTTTTGGACTAGCTCTTCCCGCCGGACTTGCCTTGCCTCCTCCATCGTTTTATCTTGCACCAATTCCGTGAGCAGTGAGCCGCAGGCCATTGCCGGAACACATCCCTTGGCGCGAAAGCGAATCTCGCTGATCCGGCCGTCGGTGACTCTGAGTGTCAGCTTAAGAACGTCGCCGCAGGCAGGATTCTCGATCTGAACGGATGCATCCGGGTCAGCTATATCGCCGGCATTGCGTGGGTTTTGAAAGTGATCGAGGAGTTGAGGAGAATACATCGAGGCAATTGTAACGTGCGGTTCTTGTGGGTGCCGTCGGGCAGTTGTGTGGCGTGCGTTTGCTTCAGTTCACAACCTCAGACGTAAGCGAGCTACTTCCTGACAATCAAACGAGAGTAGAGACACCGCTTGCAACGTCCCTGTGGATTGGGTGGTGTCCTAATTTCATAAACCACAAGGACACGAAGGGACACATTTTGCGGTTTCCTTCGTATTTCGTCGTGTCCTTCGTGGTTAAATTCGGACGCTACCGCTAAGAGCCAGACCTACAGGCCCGAATCCTTGTACCATTAGGTTTCCGATGCCCGCCGACCACACTCCACGGCGCGTCGTCAGTCTCCAGCCGAGCGCAACCGTAATTCTTGCCGCCATCGGGAAGCTCGATCGGATTGTCGCCTGTACGAAATACTGCGTGGACGTGTGCCCTGAAGCAGCGACTCGCGCTCGGGCCATCATCGCGGATTCCTGGACGGCAAAGGCCGATGAAATCCGCGCTTCCCGACCTGATCTGGTGATTGCGGCCGTTCCCTATCAGGAAAAAGCAGTCGCCGAGATCCTAAAGTCCGGAGCGCGCTTCCTCGGAGTCGCCCCGAAGATTCTGGCCGACATCTACATCGATATTGCGACGATCGCCGGAGTAATGGGTGTTCCGGAGCGCGGCGAGCAAGTCATCGTCGAGATGCAGCATGAAATCGAAGCGGTTCGCGCTGGGGCCCAAAACACAAAGCGCCCACGCGTCTTTTGTGAAGAATGGGGAAAACCACTGATTGCTTCTCAGAAATGGGTCGCAGAATTGGTCGAAGCAGCGGGTGGCGAGTTCGTCGGCGAAGCAGCTTCGCAATGCGCAGCCCGGGAAGTGTTTGGCGAGGACCCCGACATCCTTATCGCGGCCTGGTGCGGCGCGGGCGATCGCGTGCCGCTGGAAAAGATCATCCGCGACCGCGACTGGAGCGAGATGCGCGCCGTCCAAGCTGGCCGCGTCTACTGTATTCGCGACGAACTTCTCAACACGCCCGCACCCACTCTGGTCCAGGGCTTGCGGGCGCTTGCGGCGGCTATCCATCCCGAGCGTTTTCCACAATCGGCGGGTCTAAGATGTATTGCCGGGACACGCGGACAAGTGCGTGAGCATCATCCACGATGAGTTAGGATCTCTTTATGCCCGCCGCTCGCGTGAAGCAGGACAAAATCCGCGCAGTTAGAAAAGAACTGGAAGGCCTGGCGCAGAGTGCCACATCCGCCCACCAACTGATGTCGCAGATGGTCAAGCTGCTTCATGAGCGCATGCTCAAGTACAACTGGGTTGGCTTCTACATGCTGGAGAAATCATCCCCGGCACAGGACCGTATGCTGGTGCTAGGTCCGTTCCAGGGTGCGATGACGCCACACACGCGCATTCCGCTTAACCAGGGCATTTGCGGGGCGGCAGCTTCGACCGGCAAGACAATCATCGTGGATGATGTCAATAGTGACCCCCGCTATCTCGCCTGCTCCGTCGAAACCAAGTCGGAGATCGTCGTGCCAGTGTTCGCCCGTAACGAAGTCGTCGGCGAACTCGATATCGATAGTCACTTTCTTGCTGCTTTCAACCATGAAGACCGCGAACTCGTCGAATATTGTGCCGGGCTGGTTGGAAAGCATCTCGAAAAGATGGTCGCATGAGCGTCGAAAAAGACGGATGCACTCGCCTGAGATTGGGCGTCTGTGGCCGATTCGTCCCTGAGTTAGCGGACATTCAACAGGGCGGGATGTCTTTGCTGATCAATAAACACGAGTTCGACGAGCACCAACGGGAGCTCTTGTGCAGTGGCGGCCTTGCCGTCCTTGTTTTCACCTCTACAACTTATGTCGCCCCCGGCCGCACAGCTATTTATGCCGGAGCATCCTCTCAAGAATGAAGCTCGTTGTCGCAGCACTGATCGTCAGAGACGGAAACATCCTGGTCTGCCAGCGCACCCGCCATCAGAGCATGCCGCTGAAATGGGAGTTCCCGGGTGGCAAGATCGAAGAGGGCGAGCAACCGCGCGACGCTTTGCGCCGGGAGCTGGAAGAGGAGTTGGGCATCCAGGCCAGTGTCGGCGAGGAGGTTGCACGGATCCGTCATGATTACCGAGGCGGCGGCACTGTCGAATTACGATTCTTCGTGGTTGAAGAGTTCCTTGGCGAAATTGAAAACCGTATCTTCCGTGATGTTCGCTGGGCCAAACGGGCGGACTTGTCTTGCTATGACTTCCTGGATGCCGACCTAGAACTGGTGAAAGATTTGGCAGCGGGAAAGATCGTCTGACCGTGCAAGTCGATTCCTGCGACCCTCACGCACGGCCGGGAGACTTCGTTTGTCTCTGCGCTCTACTCGCGCCAGATGGCTCTGAGCTTCCGGCGGTGATGTAAGTTCGATTGTGTAAAAGGCGAGAGGGTGTAAGTTGGCTTTGGCCTCCAAGCGAAAGCCGTTCCTAAGAAGGAGCCTTACACCCGATGGCGAAAGTAACCCCGATCAGCGAACACTTCCAACATTTCCTGGCGGATCTCAAGGAGACGTTTTGGGGCGATGTGTACGGGCAGACGAGACTGGCCTGGCAGCGCTTTTTGCAACTGGAATCGGAGCGGCAGCGCGACCGTTTCGCGGGCTGGGGATGGTATGAACGGGGAGCCAGGAAGCGCCGGCAGTACCGCAACGGCTACTACGAGCGGGATTTCGTGACCCGGTTCGGCACCCTCCGGCTGCGTATCGCGCGCACCCGGGGGAAGAGTTTTCTGCCGTGCGGACTG
>QIAR01000511.1 GCA_003225595.1 Acidobacteriota bacterium
TTCGTATTGACCATTACCTCGGCAAAGAAGCAGTCCTCAATCTCCTATTCTTTCGCTTTGCCAATAGCTTTCTGGAGCCGATCTGGAACCGGAATTATGTTGAGAGTGTGCAGATCACCATGGCGGAAAAGTTCGGTATTGAAGGGCGAGGGAGGTTTTACGATGCCACGGGAGCAATCCGGGATGTGGTCGAGAACCACATGCTTCAGGTCGTAGCCTTTCTGGCCATGGAGGCTCCTACCGGCCTACATTGTGATTCCATCCGAGATGAGCAGGTGAAGGTGTTTCGGACAATTCCGCCGCTGGACCCGAAGCATCTCGTTCGAGGGCAGTTCAAAGGCTACAAGAACGAAGAGGGAGTCGCATTGGATTCCAAAGTCGAGACGTTTGCGGCCGTGCGTCTCGAGATTCAATCCTGGCGGTGGTCGGGAGTGCCATTTCTGATCCGCGCCGGAAAATTCCTGCCGGTTACGGCTACCGAAGTGCTGGTCAAACTCCGAAAGCCTCCGCTCGACAATTTAGCCGGAAATGCTAGCAACTATTTCCGCTTCCGCTTAGGCCCGGGTGATGTCACGCTCAGTCTTGGGGCGCAGGTAAAACGACCCGGTGAAGAGCTGGTCCCAATGCCGGCAAAACTGACGGCAGTAGAACGACAAACAGCCGATGAGCTGGATGCCTACGAGCGCCTCCTTGGAGATGCCATGCACGGAGATGGCATGCTTTTCGTACGAGAGGACGCGGTAGAAGCGGCTTGGGCCATCGTTGAGCCGATTCTGGGGAATGTCAGTGGGCTACATTCCTACGAGCCCGGGTCGTGGGGACCCCGTGAGGCCAACCGATTAACCACGGATGTAGGCGGGTGGCACAATCCGGAATAAGACAAAGACGCTAAGCTCAAGGCCGAAGCCGTTGCATCTCGCGATCTGACAGTCACAGCTTTTCCATCCAGAAGACACTGATAACGCGGTTCACGATCCGCATCCCCGACCGTAATGGAATTCGGCGGACATCTCGCTTCAACCGTCTCTCTCTCTCTCTTTAAGAGTGCATCAACTCACGGCAATGACGGGCGATCTCGCGGTCCTCTTCGCTTGGGATCACGGCAACATGGCAACTGCTGTTCTCAGTAGAGATCGTAGCGGCGTTGATTTCGTTGCGGTTCGGTTCGAGCTGAATTCCCAGAAAATCAAGTCCGTCGCACACGGAGCTGCGAACCTTTGCGCTGTGCTCGCCAATTCCTCCAGTGAAGACAAGCAGGTCTAGTCCATGGAGAACGGCAGCAAATGCGGCGATCGTTTTTCGGATGGATCGGCAAAAAATTTCAATCGCCAAACCGGCCTGAGCGCTCCCCCGATGTGCTGAAGCTTGCAACTCTCGCATATCGGCTGTGCCTCCGGACAATCCGACAAGGCCCGAATCATGGTTCAGCAGACCCTCGAGAGCATCGGCGTCCAGCTGCTTGGTGCGCACGAGGTGAAGCAAAACGCCTGGATCCAGGTCGCCGCTGCGCGTTCCCATCGGAATGCCTCCCGTAGGCGTGAGCCCCATCGTAGTGTCAACGGAGAGACCATTTTCTACTGCTACAAGGCTCGCGCCGTTCCCCAGGTGCGCTATCACGACGCGGCGCGGTAGATTCTGGCTCAGCCGCCGCAAGATCGATTCATACGAAAGGCCATGAAAACCGTAACGGCGGACTCCCTCCAAGAAGAGCTCGCCTGGCAACGCAAACCTAGCGGCTGCTTCGGGTAAGGTACGGTGGAATGCCGTGTCGACGCAGGCGAAGTGCGGTACTTTTGGGTAGATCTTCTGCGCCTCCTTGATCAACCGAAGCGCGGAAGGAATATGAAGCGGAGCGAAATGAACTGATCGCCGCAGTTCGTCAAGCACTTCTGGTGAGATCCGTTGATGCATGGTTAGATGAGGCCCGCCATGAACCACTCGATGTCCGATAGCTGCCGGCTCAGCGGCTTCTAGCTCACCAAGCCAGCGAGCAACTTCATGGAATGCTTGTTCCTGTGTAGTAGAAGCGAGGGCTTCGGAACGAACGATATTTCTTGCGGCGTTCCGCATCTCCAACTTCCCGTTGCGTTTTCCTATTCCATCCGCCAGAACGTCGAAGAAGATGTGTTCTTCGCCGTCTCTTTCTATAAACAAGCCGAGTTTCAGGGAAGAGGATCCACTGTTGATTGTGAGAATCGGAGCCATGTGCATCGGTCATCCAAGTGTCGTGGTAGCAATACTGGAATGGACGTGGGGTGAAATGCAGAGCATCATAAAGCGTGCGAATTCCAAATGCTCGAGGTCGCCGTACAAGAAACCGAGTCTGTACTGTGACCTCGGTGCTGCTGAAAGCATCAAAGAAGCGGTGCCCCTTTCTGCTCAGTTCATTCTACGCAACCCCCGGAGAGAGCTCATCTATGCCGTCTACAAAAGAGATTAATCTTCAGCGGTCAGTTGAGGAAACGTGGGAGCCGATTGGTTCGGATGAAATAAGAAAGATCGATGCGTATTGGCGTGCTTGCAATTATCTTTGCGCCGGCATGATCTACTTGCGTGACAATCCTCTCCTCAAAACAGTCTTGCGTCCGGAGCATTTCAAGAATCGTTTGTTGGGGCACTGGGGTTCGGATCCCGGACAGACGTTCACCTGGGTTCACCTGAACCGGGCGATCAGAAAACATGCTCTCAACATGATTTACATTTCCGGTCCGGGCCACGGAGCGCCAGCGGTGATCTCGAATGCTTATCTGGAGGGAACCTATTCGGAAATCTATCCAGAGGTGAGCCAGGATGAGGAAGGTATGCGGAACCTCTTCCGGGCATTCTCTTTTCCTGGGCGCCTCGGCAGTCATTGCACACCCGAAGTCCCGGGCTCGATTCATGAAGGTGGAGAATTAGGGTACAGCCTGTCTCACGCTTTTGGGGCTGCATTCGACAACCCTGACTTGATTGTAAG
>QIAR01000512.1 GCA_003225595.1 Acidobacteriota bacterium
GCGACGACCCCCAGCTAATGCACAAGCAGATGGCGCAAACCGTCGAACAATGCATTCAGGATATCCACTCGATCCAACGCAAGGCGCGGAGCGACGGAAGTCCAGAACGTCCGCGCTGGCCGATGATCATTCTCCGCACGCCGAAAGGCTGGACCGGTCCAAAGGAGGTGGGAGGTCATAAGGTGGAAGGTTCCTGGCGTGCTCACCAGGTTCCCGTGCCGGAGGTTCAAACGAATCCTGACCATGCGCGCATCGTCGAACAGTGGATGCGCAGCTATAAACCGGAGGAACTCTTTGACGAAAACGGAACCCTGAGACCTGAGTTGAAGGAAATCGCTCCCCGCAATGGGTTGCGTATGAGTGCGAACCCTCATGCGAATGGTGGTCGCCTGCGCCAACCCCTCGCTATGCCGGATTTCAGGGACTACG
>QIAR01000111.1 GCA_003225595.1 Acidobacteriota bacterium
GACTCGGGCGTCGTATTTGTGAAGAACCGGCCTTTTGTGATCTGCGTCATGACAACTTACCTGCGCAACGAGCGCGAGGGAGAAGAAGCCATCAGCAAGATCGCCCTGGCCGCGTATCGCATGTTCGACCGGCTAGGCCGCGCTTCGGAATATGGTCGCGTGATCTCTCCGGCGAATAGCAGCAAGCCGTAATATGCGTATTTACGTAGGCACGGGCGTCTTGCCCGTTTACGAACCATGGAGCTACAAGCTTTCTCGCCTTAGCAGCCAACCAAGCTCGAGAAGGCTCTTGGGTGGAGCAGGGCTTTTGGCGCTGCATTTGCGGCTTCGCGGAATTGGGAGGGCTCCAGACCCTGAGATTGCCATGACCATCCGTCGCATGAAGACCTACACTGGCGGCCAGGGATACGTTTACCAATACTATTTCGTCGGCAGGCGTCCGGCGCTGCCCGGGCAACCCGAAGCCCCAGCGACTGAATATGTATTCGATGTCACTTCGGATCGCAAGACGACCTATGCGGTCAGTATCTTCATTCGCGAAGAAGCCATTAATGCGTGGCGCAGCGCTCATCGTCGTGCGCTGAATGATGCCGAGCAGTACGGTGCGGCCAAGATGCGCCTCTTCCAGGGTTTCGACGAAATCGAAGACATGATGGCAAATGGCCGACGCTTACTAGTCGACGCCCGGGGACTAGAAGAGTTGCTGGCCACATTGGGGGTGGAATAGGCGTTTCTTCTGCGATGGCGTCATCCCGAACCCCGGCTTCAGCCACGACCCTGCGGTGCTTCCTTGGCCTTCTGCCACGCCCACAGTGCGGACTATAATCATTTATCCGCCCGAAAAGGCCGGGGCAACCGGGCCACGAATCCACTATGCCTTTACTTTGGTTGCGAGTCGCGCTCGGCTTCTACGGCGTGGGATTGCTCTACGCGCTGGTGGCATTGTCCCGCAGCAGCGATCTCCTGAGCCGGATTGCCGTCCCGGCTACAAGCTTGGGCATGGTGTTTCATTTCGTTTCGCTGAGCGAAGCTGTGCTGCTCTCGGGACAACTCACCCTAGCTTCTGTGCACAATTCGGAGTCGCTGCTCGCTTTTATGATCATGGCTTTCTTCATGATCGTTTACCTGGTGTACCGCACGACTTCGCCGGGCATGGTGGTTTTCCCCTCGGTCTTTCTATTGACATTCGTGGCGGCCACGGGCCAACAGCCATTCCTGTCAATGTCTCCAGGCCTGCGTACCGGCTGGCTTTTCGCCCACATTGCGCTGATCTTCACCGGTTACGCGGCCCTGTTCCTCAGCTTCGGTGCGAGCTTGCTGTACTTGGTGCAGGAGAGCAGCCTCAAGTCCAAGAATCCGGGCCGGATTTTTTCCCGCCTCCCAGCGCTCGAGGTGATTGATGAGATCGGATACCGGTCACTTCTGCTGGGCTTCCCGTTCATGACCCTGGGGCTGATCGCTGGATCGGTGGTGGCCCAGGCTAAGTTCGGACGCGTCGACTTCCTCGATCCCAAGGTTTTTCTGTCATTGCTCATGTGGGTCGTATATCTGATTATGGTTTACACCCGGTGGAACGCAGGATGGCGAGGACGGCGAGCCGCGTATCTGGCGACTGGCGCTTTTGTGGCCGCTGTGGTCGCGTGGGCAGCCAACTACGTCAGCACGATTCATAGGTTCGCTGCGTCATGAAACTCCAGCTGATCGGCGTAAATCACAACAGCGCGCCCGTGGAGGTGCGTGAGCGGCTAGCCATACCTGAATGGCGTCTGGCGGAGGCGTGCAGGCAGCTCGCAGAGCACCCGGGGGTTGAAGAGGGAATGATCCTCTCTACCTGCAACCGGGTGGAACTGATCGCGCACCTGAAGAACGGGAGCGGGGACCTGCGGGCTTTCCTCCGCGATTATTTCCAGCTCGATCTCAACCAATTTGAACGGCATCTCTATGAATATCGCGAGCAGGATGCGATTCGGCACGTATTTCGTGTGGCCGCAAGCCTCGATTCCATGGTGCTTGGCGAGCCGCAGATCCTCGGCCAGGTAAAGGAAGCTTATGCCACGGCTCGGGCGGTCGGCGCCGTGCGCGCCCAACTCGATCAGTTACTCACGCGGGCGTTCGCGGTAGCCAAGAGGGTCCGAACCGAAACCGCTGTTGGCTCCTCTGCCGTGTCGGTCGCATCGGTAGCGGTCGAACTCGCCAAGAAAATCTTTGGAAACCTGAAAGGCAAACAGGTGTATCTAGTGGGAGCGGGAAAGATGAGCGAACTCGCTGCTCGTCATTTGCTCGCCCATGGTTGCACGTCCATCTTTGTGGCCAACCGTACCTACGACCGCGCAGCATACCTGGCGGAGAAATTCGACGGCCAGGCTATCCACTTTGAGGAGCTCTATGAGACATGCGACCGCGGCGATATCGTCATCACTTCGACGGGCGCGCCGCATGCTATCTTCCGCCCTGAGCACGGCGAGCTGTTCCTTAGCCGCCGTAAGAACCGCCCCATGTTCTTCATCGACATTGCTGTCCCGCGCGATGTCGATCCGGAGATGAACAAGCTCGACGGCATATTCGTTTACGACATTGACGACCTGCAGCAGGCTGTCTCCGCGCACGTGGCCGACCGCAAGAAAGAAGCGGACCGCGCGGAAGCTATTATCAACAGCGAGGTCGAGCGCTTTCAGGCGCGCATCCAGACCCTTGATGTCGTGCCCACGATAGTCTCGTTGCAAGACCATCTCGAGACCATTCGCCAGGCCGAAATCGACCGCGTCCGCGGACGTCTCGGTCCCTTGACGCCGGATCAGGAAATGGCTGTCGACGCGCTCACTCGCGGCATTGTCAACAAGATTATGCATACGCCCATCCGTACGCTCAAGACAGCGGCGCGCGAACCGGAAGCCATCACCCTCATCGACCAGGTGCGTCGCCTTTTCAACCTCCAGCAAGAAGAAGGAGAGAGAGAAAGGAAATCCGCGGCTTCGAAGTCAGGTGGGGGGTCGGGAGCGCGTGGTTGAATGTCGCCTCTGCGCATCGGTTCCCGCGGATCACAACTTGCCCTCTGGCAGGCCAATCACATCGCTGCCCTGCTGCGCGAGCGCGGACACGAGGTGGAACTCGAAATCATCAAAACTACCGGTGACAAAATTACCAATGTCGCGCTGGCCAAAGTCGGCATCAAGGGCATGTTCACCAAAGAGATCGAAGAGGCGCTGGCTGAGGGGCGCGTCGACCTCGCCGTGCACAGTTTGAAGGATTTGCCCACCGAGGTTTCTGCGGGGTTCGAGATCGCGGCCATCACGAAACGTGAGGACCCGCGCGATGTCTTCTGCTCGCGCAAGTTCGCGAGCATCGATGATCTGCCACACAGGGCACGGGTGGGCACCAGCAGCCTGCGCCGTCAGGCACAATTGAAAGCATTGCGTCCCGATCTCGAAATTTGTCCCTTGCGCGGCAATGTGGACACGCGTCTGCGTAAACTGGAATCCGGGGAATATGACGCCATCATTCTTGCGGCAGCGGGACTGAACCGTCTAGGAAAAATCGAAGTGGTGAAGCAAGTGATTCCAGTGGACGTGATGTGTCCGGCGGCAGGGCAGGGAGCTTTAGCGATTGAGATTCGTGCGGGTGATGTCGCTACCCGGCAGCATTTGTCTTTCCTTGACGACTCCGCCGCACGCGCAACCACCAACTGTGAGCGTGCTTTGCTGAGCAAGCTGGGCGGCGGATGCCAGGTGCCGATCGGTGCTCTTGCTCAAGCTCGCAATGGTCATTTACACCTGGATGCCATCGTCGCCTATCCAGATGGTTCGAAAGTTTTGCGGGAGTCACGAGATGGCGAAGACCCGGTGGAGTTAGGAAACGAAGTAGGCAACACACTGCTCCGGCGTGGCGGTGATGCGATCTTGGAAGAAGTCTATGGCAAAGGCGTTGCGGTTCCGCAGCAACCGTGAAGCCAAGAGGCGGTCACGTCGCAGCTGTGGCTCGATCCTTAAGGCGGCGGAGATGCCTGGCGGCTTAACTAGGCATGCTTGAAGCCGAAGCAGTATGCAACTTGCTTGCAATTCGCGCTTTTTGTCGCAAGTAACGGTTGCCGCTCTAGTTGCTGCAACCGCGCTCACCGCGCAAGAAATGCCCGCAAAAAACCCTGCGCCGATTGGACCCAAAGAGCAATTACACCGAAAAACCGCCAAGCCGAAACTCACACCCCCGCAGAAGTTGGGACTTCGTCTGCTGAACTCTGCACAATTCGAAGCAGCCGGGCTGCAACCGGATATGCGAGCCTTTGTACTATGGCAGGCATCGCATGGGTACACCAAGATTGATCCTGCAAAGGCTGACGCCCTTTTGAAAGACGCCTTCCGGGTGACGCTCTCGGTTGAAAGTAGCCAAGCCGAGTCGAGGGATTGTTCTGAGGTGGAGTTTTGCGGGGTCAAGTATTGGCTACAGAAGCAGATACTGCAGGAGATGATCAAGCGAGCAAAACGGATTAGCGAAATCCAGCCGTGGCTGGCGAGCGCGGAACCAGAAGTCCGACAAAGGTTGAGCCCGGATGTGTTCCGTCGTTATCTGCACGAGAAGGCGTTCGACCAGGCACGCGACCTATTGGGACAGATGGCCGATGAGGACGGCTATTTTTCGTATGGCGGTGCCAGAGAACTGATGGACGCGCTTCCCCCGGAGCGGAGCAAGGATCGAATCACAATATTTTCCCAGGCGCTGGATAGTTACAGACAGCATACTGACGAGAGATACCCAGCTTTCGACGACCTCGCGACCATGGTACTTCGTTTTTGGCAGGACCTGCCGCCTTCACTCGTGTTGGAAGCGGTCGATCAGATCTTCGATCGCGCCAAAGATGCAGATGCCAAACGTGCAGATGAAGGACAGCAGAACATCCCTGTTGGTATTTCAGCGAACAAAGGCGATGCCTATTTCTCTTCAACCTATCAGTTCCGGCTCTATGAATTGATGCCGGTGCTTGAACAACTTGATAAGGACCGTGCCGAGAGTTTCATGCGTGACAACAGTGAGATTCATGCCGCGCTGGAGCGCTACCCGCAGGGTTTGGCGTCAATGAATGCACTGCCTAACCAATCCGATGGACGCCATAGGCTCGGCATTCTCAGCATAGGCACTGTCGATACGACACAGGCTGCCGCCGGCGAAATGCTGCATGAACTTAGCCGACGACAAAATCGGATTGTCAGTGAGGCGGAAAAAGATCCCAAGCAGGCGCTTTCCGACGCGATGGGTTTGCCGCTAAGTCTGGAATCAGGGTTCAGCCCTCGCGCATCTACGCTAAGTTCTCTGGCGCGGATTGTTGCAAGCAAGAATCCGGACTTATCCAAAGCAGCTCTGGGAGAGATTCGCAAAATTGCGGAGAACACGCCAGCGCATAATCAGGCGGGGATACTAGCCGAATTGCCTGAAATCTACTTGCGGCTCGGCGATCAAGATGCGGCCCGGAGCAGCCTGAACGAACTGGTCAAGATCGCTGTAAAGCTTTATAGCCGCGACAGCGACTCGGACGATCCCAATCAGGCATTCAAAGCAATGTGGCCTTCGGCCAACTTGTGGCGCCATTGCGTGCAGGTCGCAGCGAAGCTCGCCCCGAGTGTGGCCGAAGAAATCATAGAGGAGGTTCCCGACGCTGACATCAAAACATTCGAGAGAATCACATTCGCAAACACGCTGCTTGGCGCGGACACTCCGCCCATTTCGATCATCGAAAAGCACAAGAATGGGATGAGTGCTTTCATCCAGTAGCACACAATAGCCCGTGTATTCTTAAGTTCTGCAATCGAAATGTAGGTGAGTTGTGCGAGCGTCCGGTGAAATCAGGTAGTCAATGCATGAGCCGTCAATCAGCGGATAAGAAAAAACTCCCGCTATCCGGCCTCCGCGTTCTGGTGGGACGCGCGCGTCATCAAGCAGGCGTGCTCTCTGCCGGATTACGGGAACTCGGTGCCGAGGTCCTGGAAGTGCCTTTTATTGAAATCCGCAAGCTGCGGTCTTACAAGCCCCTGGATGCCGCGCTGAAGGATGTCTCTAAATATCACTGGCTCATTCTGACTAGCGTAAACGGCGTCGAGGCGATGTGGGAACGTCTCGCAAAGCTCCGCCTGACTAAGAAGCATCTGGAGCACTTGCACATTGCCGCCATCGGTCCAGCCACAATGAAGGCCATTCAACAAAAAGGCCTGAAAGTAGAGATCGTTCCTGAACAGTACGTTGCTGAGTCGGTGGTTCGCAAGCTTCGTCGGCGGGTGAAGGGAAAACGAGTGCTGTTGGTGCGTGCCAAAGTTGCTCGTGACATCATCCCATGCGAACTCCGCGCTGCAGGGGCGCAGGTGGATGTGGTCGAGGCCTACGAAACCATTGTGCCAAAATCTTCACGCCTGCGGCTGCGAGCCACATTAGAAAATCCGCAGCTCCGCCCGGATTTCATCACATTCACCAGTTCGTCCACGGTGCGGAACTTCATGACACTGATGGGAACAGACGGCCGCGGGCGTCCGCGCCACCCGAATCCACTGAACGGGGTGCGACTCGCCTCCATCGGTCCAGTCACCTCCTCGACTCTGCGGGAATTTAATCTTCGAGTTGACGTTGAGGCGAATGAATACACGATCCCTGGCCTGATCCAGGCCGTTGTCGCCTCGGTTCGATCAAGCCGACTACGGAGAACGAATGACCACACCGGTTGCCAAATCGAAGCGGGAGGGTTCCAATCAACGCCTCCACCACGACATTTGGGTAGAGAACGCAGCTTGCTGCGCCTTCCACAGGCGTTTACTCGTTCAGCGAGCAACCGCAGTCGGCTGGTGGCACGTGCGATTTCAGAAAATCAGCCACTCGCCTGTAGGCATCGATCTGATTCTCCACCCGCGCGAAGCCATGGCCTTCATTCTCGTAGACTTTGTAATCGACCACTCCGCCGCGCTTCTTGATAGCGTCCACCACCTGCTGGGATTCGGTTTTTGGACAGCGCGGGTCATGTCCGCCGGCAAGCAGCAGCAGCGGCGCCTTGATCTGGTCCACGAAGTTAATCGGCGAGCGATCCTGATATCGCGCTTTGTCCTTTTCCAGATCACCCATCGTGGCCAAATCCCACTGTTGCAGCACGGGATCTTCGTTCTGAATTTCGGTGAACCAGTTCACGAACGGCACGATGGGCACGCCCGCCGCCCACAGTTCCGGTGCTTTGGTCACGCCCATCATGGTCATGTACCCGCCGTAGCTGCCGCCCATGAGAATGAGTTTCTTGGGATCGATGTAACCCGTCTGCTTGATCCAGTCTGCGGCAGCGAGCACGTCCTGTAAATCGCCGCCGCCCATATCGAACAGGTTCGCCTGCCGGAATTCCTTGCCGTAACCTGTGGATCCGCGATAGTTGGGGGCGATCACGATGTAACCCTGGTTGGCTACGTACTGGACAAACCGGTTGAACGAATTTACTGTTTGCGCTGCCGGGCCGCCATGAACATAGACAATTGCTGGGTGCTGCGCATTGCGCGGCAGGTTGTAAGGAGCGTAGACAAACGCTGAGATGGTCCACTTGCCGTCGCGGCTGGGATAATGCACCAGATACGGCTCCACCATATCTTCCGAGCGCACACCAGCCACCAGCGACCGTGTGACTTGACGCGACTTGCTGCTCGCCAGATCGTAGACCCAGACATCGTTGGGAGCGTTCGGCCCGTTGTGGTAATACAGAAGACGGGAGCCGTCGCGTGTGAACGCGGACTCAGAGCCGCCTGGTGAATTCACTCCCTTGGGCAGCGGGAGAACGGTATTCTTTCCGCCAGCCAGATCGTGCAGGTAGATGTCCGTGTTGCCATCGACATTGGCGGTCCAGGTGACATAGCGGCCGTCGGGCGAGAATTCACCGCCGCTGACCTCCCATTTGTCCTGCGTAAGCCAGTCGATTTTCTTTGACGCAACGTCAAGCAGGCCGACATTGTCGAACCCGTTGCCCGCGTTTGAGGTGAGGAGCAGTTTCTTCGCGTCAGGAGAAATCGCATTGGCTGCATAGAGCTGTTCGCCATTGTGCGGAGTTAGCAGGCTACTCTTTCCGCTTGCCACTTCGGCAATGAAGATATTCGAGTCTGTGCCTTTCGCCTGACGTTGCGTGTAGGCGATCCATTTGCCATCTCTCGACCAGAGGGGGTTGAAATTGAGCTTGTCCTTCGGCGTGCCTGTGGTCAGATGCTTCACCTGGCGCATCACCATGTCATAAACGTCAATCTCGAAAACTGAAGAAGTCTTCGGCTTCACCATGTACGCGAGATAGCGCCCATCGGGCGACCAGGCCGGGTTTTCTTCGGCAATCTCGCGCGTGTTGGTGAGGTTCACTACTTGCCCGGTCTTGGGTGAAACGAGAAAGATGTCCCATTGCTCATCGCCATCGTAGTCAGATTGATAGGCGATCCACTTGCCGTCGGGAGACCATGCGGGCGTGGCCTGACGCTGATCGCTGATGGCGAGTTGCGCAGGCCAGCCACCTTCCGCGGGCACCAGCCACAGATTGTTTCGTCCGCTGATATTCGAAATGAAAGCAATGGTCTTTCCGTCCGGCGACCAGGCTGTGCCGCCGATGGCACGCGTCATGTAGAGCTTTTCGATGGAGAGATTCTTCTCCACCTGAGCGTTGGGCTTGCTGGCGATCTGTTTGGGGTCGGTAACGGACTGGGGCGCAGGCAAGGTCTGAGCCAAAGCAAGAGTGCTCATAGCAATCACGATAACAAACGAGATAGGAGTTCGCATGCGGGATCCTTTGGACGAGGTGGGAAAGGAGAGTCTAGCAGAGGGACGCCGTTTCCTGTCGCTCCATCAACCCTGAACCTAGGGCTTCGCATTCCTGTGAATTTCCACCGTACTCCAGGTCTTGTCGGCGGCGTGACACAAGTTTTCCAGCGGACAGTCCACGCATCTCGGCGAGCGTGCCATGCACAGCTTGCGCCCATGCCAGATGACCTGATGCGCAAACAACGTCCACTTTTCACGCGGAATGATCTTCATCAAATCCTGCTCGATCTTTTGCGCGTCGGTATTTTCGCTCAGCTCCAGCCGATGTGCGATGCGAGTAACATGCGTGTCCACGACGATGCCTTCATTCTTGCGGAACCACGTGCCCAGCGTGACATTCGCGGTTTTGCGTGCTACACCCGGCAAAGTGAGTAGCTTGTCCATTTCATCGGGCACCTGCCCGCCGAAATCGCTGACGATTTTCTTGGCTGCGCCGACGACGGACTTCGATTTATTGCGGAAGAAACCGGTCGACTGGATGTCGGGCTCGAGTTGTTCCGGTTTAAGCGCAGCGAAGTCTTCGACTGTGGGGTACTTCTTGAACAATTCAGGCGTAACTATGTTCACGCGCACGTCCGTGGCCTGGGCGGAGAGAATGGTCGCCACCAGGAGTTGCCAGGCATTCTTGTGTTGCAACGCGCACGTGGCCCCCGGATACTGCTGGTCTAGACGCTTCAGGATTTCCTGAACGCGCTCGCGCGCGAGGGGGTCGTAGCCCTTCGTCTTCGCAACTCTGATTGCCCTTACTATTTGTGCTGCCGGGGCAGTGCCGGGGGCGCCCGTTGCCATAGGACCTTTGCCGCCGATCCCCACTCCGCCGCTCCTGGGTTGGCGCGAAGTGCCGCGGCTCTGCTGTCCGCGGGGAACGCTCCGCGCGCCCTCGTGGCGTCCGGTTTTCGCAGGTTGGCGGGGAATCACGCCGCGCGGCATTTGCTTTGCGTCTCCTTGCGTTCGTGTGCTGAAGAAGCGAACATAAATGTTAGCAGAATTGATGATGGAGAAACGGGCCTCCTTCTTCCGGCATCCCGCGCACTCGTAAAGTCCCTTCCGCGTGGTCTTGCCTTCCAGTTTGTAGGCGTTATTGATCTCCCCACAGTGGGGACACACCGGGCCATCTGGCCAGCGTTGTTTCTCGAAGAACTGACGGGCCTTCTCTTCGTTGATAAACAGCTCCGATTGGCCTTTCGGATTCTTGCATAAATACCCCTTTTGCGCTTGGGTCTGTCAAGTGGATAATTCCGAAAATATTTAGCAGTAGCACAGACCACGTGGGGACAGACGCCCTCGCCTGTCCGGCGGCCCACGGGCCGCTCGCTTGGCCTGTCATTGTTGGTTGGGTCTGCTCAAGGCCACCGGTTATTTCGTAACCCGGCGTGTCCCTCAGCTTTATTGACGCCGCGTCAACACCCGGGTAGTCTGAGAGTGGTTCACACTTTGATTTGCTTTCAGGAAAATTAGGGACAACGATGGCAGTGAAGTCCATTCAGCTCGGGCAGGTGTGGCGTAATGACGACAGCGGCAAGGACTTCCTGGTGACCAAGCTCTACAACGAAGTGTTCACGCAATATGCCGTCCTGCGTCCGGCCGAGGTGACTGCGCCGGAGGCTCCCACGGTGCGAGTGAAAGTGGCGAAGTCTGCCGCTGGAGCCACGCTGCCCGGATTCACGTTTACGCAAGAAGGCGCGTTCTAAGCCTTAACATTCAAGCCCTTAGCAGTTTGCATTTAGCCGTCAAGGGTTGTGCTGAACTCATCACTGACCAAGCCGAACTGCTAAATGCCAAGTGTTAATTGCTCCCTGTCCCGTGAGTTAATACTTGGCGCCAATATTCATGACAGAGAAAATCCTGGCCGTCATCTTCGTCTTCATCAAGTCGGTAATTGGGGTTAGCGGTTATGCCGGGATCACACTCCTCATGGCGATTGAATCGGCCTGTATCCCACTGCCTTCTGAACTGATCATGCCTTTTGCGGGATATCTCGTGTATGAGGGCACGATGAAGCTGTTCTGGGTGGCGACAGCTGGGGCCATCGGCTGCAATCTGGGATCGCTGGTCGCATACGAGATCGGCTACTACGGCGGGCGCCCGCTCGTCGAAAAATATGGCCGCTGGATTCTGCTCAGCCGCCGCGAACTCGATTGGGCCGACCGGTTCTTTCTGCGTTGGGGGTACTTGGCGGTGTTCATCGCGCGGTTGCTGCCAGTGATTCGGACCTTCATCGCATTGCCAGCGGGAATCGCCCGCATGCCACGCGGGCGCTTTCATCTCTACACTTTCATCGGGTCGTGGCCGTGGTGTTTTGCGCTCGCCTGGTTCGGCATGAAGCTGGGCGAGAACTGGCGCAGTCTGGGCAAGTACTTCCATCAGTTTGATGCCGTCATCAGCGCGCTGCTGGCAATTGGGATTATCTGGTTCGTGTGGTCGCACTGGCAGAATCGGATGCGGGCGGAGGAGTAGGGCAGGCCGTTAATCTTCCGACTTCCACCGTTATTGTAGATTTGAGATTTTAGATTTCAGATTTTGACGGCATCATCGCGAGCGCACAGCTCAATTCTGCAGTCTGAAATCTGCAATGTACAATCTGAAACCTGAATTCTGGAGAATCACCGTGAAGCGATTCGCACTCTTGCTGATCCTGTTCGCTGTTAATTCGATGATGAGTTGGGCGCAGAGCGCGTCCGCCACCCCGAACCAGCCGTTTGTCGTCGAGTACTACTACAAGGCAAAGTGGGGATATGCGGATGAGTTCCTGAAACTCTTCAAGAAAAATCACTATACACTGCTCAAGAAGCAGGTGGAGACGGGGCGCATGCTCAAGGTGTGGATGGACCAGCCGCGATATCATGCCACCGAGGATGGGCGCTGGGACTATCGTGTCACTATCGTCTTCAAGAATTCAACGCTGGCCAGTGAGCCCTTCGAAGACGCGTTGAAGAAGCAGTTATTTCCCGACCAGGAGACCTATGTGCGCGAGGAGCAGCGTCGTTTTGCGATCCTGGATGCGCATTGGGATGTACCGACAAAGACCGTGGATCTGGAAGGGAAGTGAAAAGCGCAACCACAGAGCACCCGACGATCACAGGCAAGTTCTTGAACCACGAAGGACACTAAGGAGCACAACAGAGGTTCCCTAAGTCACATGAGAGCATACATCGCAACCACCGGCATAGTCTGTGGCTTGGTTACGCTATCGCACCTCGCAAGATCAGTCGAGCTGTGGCATCGCTTTAACCGCTACCCGTGGTACGTCGTAGGCATGTGCCTCCTCTCTCTTCTGTCAGGCGGTCTGTCCATTTGGGGTGGCGCCTCTTCAGGCTGCCAAGGTAGCGCTCCACGGGGACGGGACTGCAAGATGGACGCATTCTTGCCCTATTCCCACGCACAGAGCTGGCGAAAATGCAAGTCCCGGATCCAATCTGCGCGGCAGGGAACGCTCTCCTGCTTCGTAAGTACTAGGTAGCGTGCATGCGATTCCCCTTCTAATAGCAAAATCGTTTGTGTCCGGGTGAGTGGACGGCGCCCATTCATTCATCACCAAAGGGCTATATCGGCGGTAAGACCTTGGTGTTGTGCACCTGGCGCAATCACGTTGAGCCGTACCGCATTTGAAAAAGTCGAGTTATTACTTGCCGGGATGAAACTTTCAGGGGGCGCAACGGCCACCCGACAAGAACTTTACGGCCCGCCGCATGGGCCAGGACAGGGATTTAGACTGTCCGGCGGGACATGCAAAGCAACCACGGGTCAATGACGCTTTACAACCTCTATAGTGACGCCCGCACTGCCCAAGGCGAAAGCTCTGGAACCACGTCACCTGGGCGATGAATGTACACGTTAGCAACGTGTCAGAGCATAACCGATTGCGTCCTGCGTGAGC
>QIAR01000534.1 GCA_003225595.1 Acidobacteriota bacterium
ATCTGCGGCGTGATCAGGGCGAGGGGCCACGCGTAGGATTTACGGTGGGCCGAGCCCTGGGAGGCGCGGTGGAGCGAAATCGGATGAAGCGGCGACTCCGCGAGGCGGTTCGTCAGCGACGGCAAGCTTGCAGCGTCCCGGTGGACGTGGTGATCAACCCGAAGAAGTCGCTGCTGACAACGGAATTCAGCCAACTGTTGGAAGAAGTCGGACGCGCTTTCCAGGTGATCCAGCAGAAGCTAACCGAGAAACCTCGTGGTCAGGGATGATTACTGGATATTGTCATTGCCATGGATCACTTAGGGACAGCCGAACTCGGCTGTACCGGCTCGGACTCAAGAGATTCGCATCAGAAATTCGGCTTTACTCGTGTCAAATGCAGCGATTTCAATTCTATGGTTGCGGGCGGGAGAAGCCGGCGAGCAATTTGCCGTTTACGGGAAAAACTGATTTCACGAACATGAACCGGATCCTCGACACGCTCGCGTTGCAACTGCTTCGCGGATACAAGTGGGCCATCTCGCCAATTTTCCCGCCCGCTTGCCGCTACGTGCCCACCTGCTCGGAATACGCGATGGAAGCAGTGGATCGCTACGGAGCTCTTCGCGGGAGCTTGATGGCTGGCTGGCGACTGCTGCGATGCCATCCATTTTCAAAAGGCGGTTACGATCCGGTAGTGCGGTGTAGTCAGACGAACGCCGCAACTGGACCGGTGCGCAGGACCAAGGATGCATTCACTTGAACGGCTGAGGAAATGTTTGTTTTAAGGGACCTCGGGGCCTAAAGGCCTTTTCAATTTGAAAGCGCTTACCGCAGGGCAGCAGCCCTGCGCCACACAAAACAGGAGTTTTTCGCAGGTTGATAGACGGTACGTAAATTTGCCCGACTTTCAAAATCCTCAACAAGAACCGGGAATGGAGCGGCGGCTGCTGCTGGTATTTGCGCTCACATTCCTCATCATCCTGGCGTTTCAGCCGCTGCTTAAAAAATACGGCCCTCAACCTCCCGTGTCCAAACCCCAGACTCAGACACCATCGCCACAGCCAGCGCCAACTGCTTCGGTTCCGAATCCCGCTCCGAAAGCACAACAGGTGGCTCCGCCCTCGGGTCCTGGTAAGCAGGCCGTATCGGAGACTGAGACCGTCATCAAAAACGATCTTTATGAGATTCGCTTTACAAATCGCGGCGGACAGGTCAAGTCATGGATCCTCACAAAGTGTGATGTACCAAAAAAACCGGTAGGCTGCGCAAAGTATGCATATTCTGACGATAAGGGCGAGCCTCTCGAATTGGTCAACGCGGCTGCTGCCGAAAAATACGGTTTCCCACTTTCGCTGTGGACCTACGACGAGTCGCTGCGAAATAAGCTAAATTCGGCGCTGTTCGTCGCTTCAAAGACGGGTCCGCTGTCCGTACCCGCCGACATCACTTTCGAATACTCTGACCGGGAGCTGGCGGTCCGAAAGAGCTTCCGGTTCGATCACAGCTATGTAGTCCGTATAGAGACCTCCGTCCGCTACAAGGGCAGTGAGCTCGCGGCATTCCCCATGTGGCCGGCCGGCTTCGGCGATGAGACGGCTCCATCTTCGTACGCGTCCAGCCGCATCGAGTACCAATACGATAAGAATGTCGAGCGACTGGCGATTAAAAAGATCAGTGGAGGGAACACGCAACTGGGGCCTTTCCATTGGGCCGGAGTGGTGGATCAGTATTTCAGCGCGGTGTTTATTCCTGAGGACCCGCAGAACGCGGCTATGGTCACACTGCGCAATTCGATCGATGTTCCGCGCGATGCGCAGAAGCCCAACCCCAACGAAACAGTAAAGGTGGAAGTTCTTGGCGCTGCAGTCGGCAATTTTAAGGGGTCGACGATCGAGCGCATGTACGTGGGCCCGAAGTCGCTTCCGATACTCGAGTCGGTGCAGGTGCCGGGCATCAGTGGCGCGGCTCAGGATTTGCGGGCGCTGGTTAATTTCGGCTTCTTCGGGATTATCGCGCGGCCACTGTTCCTGTGGCTGAAGTGGACAACCACATGGGTACCGAACTGGGGCTGGGCGATTATGATCCAGACCCTGGTCATCAACGTCGCGCTGCTGCCGTTGCGCATCTCGCAAATGAAGTCGATGCTGAAGATGCAACGCGTCGCGCCGCAGATCAAATCCGTCCAGGAAAAGTATAAAAAATACAGCCTGCGTGATCCCCGCAAGCAGGCGATGAATGAAGAAATTGCCGCGTTGTACAAGAAAGAGGGTGTCAACCCAGCGGGCGGCTGTCTGCCACTCATTATCCAGATGCCCTTCCTGTTCGCCTACTACAGCATGCTGGGCGTGGCAATCGATCTTCGGCATGCGAATTGGCTCTGGGTCCGCGATTTATCATCGCCCGACCCATGGCATATCCTACCCATCGCGATTATTATCACCATGCTGTTCATGCAGCGCATGACGCCACAGGCAGGCATGGACCCGGCCCAGCAGAAAATGATGAACCTGATGATGCCGGTCATGCTGGGCGTGATCAGTTGGAATTTGGCGGCCGGGCTGTGCCTGTACTGGTCGGTAGGAAATCTGGTCGCTATCGTGCAACAATCGATCATGAACCGCACTGAGCTCGGCCGCGAAATGCGCGAGATGATGGAGAAGCGAGCGAGGAAATCAACGAAGTAGCTGTCAGTTCTTAGCCTTTGCTGTTAGCTTGGTGTAGACCGGACGGTTGGCAGTGACAACTACGGAATTTTTTGGGGATCAAGTCCTAATTGCCACCACTATCAAGTGCTGGAGCTATGGAGCTAAGAAGCTAAGAGCTTGCGTATGCCCATACCCGACAAGGTCGCCGCCGCTAACAGGATCAACGAATTCCTTCGCGGAGTGGTCGCACACGGCGGGTTGCGCTTGAAATACCGCATTACCGTAGATCCACCGCTGCCCGACGAGCGGGACTGGGAGCGGCCCGAGGTCCTGGTGGAACTCGCCGGGCCCGATTCACCGCTGCTGTTGGAACGTGGTGCCGAACTACTGCGCTCTCTCGAGCTGCTTGCGCTCGAAATACTTCGTCTGCCCGCAAACGAACACGAAAAGATCTGCTTCGACTGCATGAACCATCGTGCGTTGCGCCTGGAAGAGCTCCGAATGGCCGCTAGCGTCGCAGCCGAAAGAGTGCGGAAGACTGGAGCGCCATATGAGTTTGCGCCGATGTCCTCGCGGGAGCGCCGTATCGTGCACCTAGCCCTGCGAGATCATCCGGACCTCCGAACCGAGAGCCAAGACGAGGGGGGACGGCGTCGTGTCGTGCTGTATCCGAAGGACTACAAAGCGGCGAGCAAACTGGCGTCTCGAACCATCCGATAGCGTCAACTCGGCTGGGCAGCATGAGGATCCCTTTTTTTATAGCTGGTAGTCGGGGTCGCCGGTACTCGCGACCTGGTACGTTCCTCACTGTCCCTCGTGCAACGTCAACTTTTGCACTACTCGCGTTGCAGTTATAAGTTCAACACTTGACAGGAACTTTATTTCGGGTTCTGAATTGTACAGTCTGAAAAAATCTACTCTGAAGATTTCCACAAATCAAAAAAATTTGTGCTAGTATGCCGGTCGGCTCTCACTTTCAAATTTTGTTTCATCACGGCAACCGCCCTGCGAAACAGGGGCGTTCTGCAGCAAACAATTTCAACCGCTGTAGATGATCCGGCGGGCCCCCAGCGGCAAGCCAATGGCGAACATTTTATGTCTGCTCCAAGTACAACAGTCCTCCCTAATCCGTGGCTCCAGATACTGGATGCGCTGGAAAAAAAGATTAATCGTCACTCCTA
>QIAR01000535.1 GCA_003225595.1 Acidobacteriota bacterium
GAAGGTCGCGTTGATCTGGCCGTTCTTCCCGAATCGAAGGACTTGGCCGGGTAGAAGTGAATCTTTGAGTTCCACGTTCCGTAGCTGGTCGCGGATTGCGTTCTTGTTCAGGCTGCCCGCCTGCTCGATAGCCGTCGCCAAAGCCCTCATTGCGTCGTAAGCGGTTGCAGGGTACCAGGAATCCGGGGGATGGCCGGTGAATGCTTGATAGTCCGCCACAAACTTGTTGACTTGCGGATAGGGAAGCTTCGCGGACCACCAGATCCCGGCAAAGATGTAGTTGGTGGCGTCTCCCAGAGCCTTGCGCGCATCTGCTTCGGGCCCACGGGCACCATAGCTGATCATCTGATGGTACATGCCGGTCTGGATGTATTGGCGGTGCATAGTGATGTAATCCTGCAGGTGCGCGTCGGCAAGAAAGATGTCCGCCCGAGTGTTCTTCACCTTTTGCAGAAGACCCGAAAAGTCGGTCGAGCCCAGTTCAAATTTCTCACTGAAGACAACGCTGAAGTATCCCGGGTGCTCCTGAATCCATTTGTCAATGCCTTTGCCATAATCGACGCCGTGGTCCGTGTTCTCAAGTGCCAGAGCCAGCTTCAGGCCTTTACGGAGTTTCTTGTGGTCGACGAGACTGCCGAGAAACTCGGCTGTCGTGTAGCCCAAGAGGTCGGTGGGGCTAAGAGTCCCGAAAATATATTGATAGCCCCGGCTGAAAATAGTAGTAGCAGCCGCACCGGTGGTGATCCAAGGGGTCTGGTATCGGTCCGGCATCACCGATTCGGCTTCACCGAGAGCGGTAGAGTAGCCACCGAGTACCGCCACGACATTGTCCGAGGTTATCGCGCGCTCAACCAAACCGGCGGATTTTGCTTGATCAGAACCATCGTCGTAGAAAACTTCTTTGACCGGGAGCTTCTTCCCCAGCTCTTTCACCAAGATGCCACCACTCTGATTGATCTGGTGGATGGCCAGCTCAATCCCCTCTCGTTGATACTGCCCCGGCTTTGCTTCCCGGCCGCTGATGGGGAGCACGACCCCGATACGGATTTCGTCAGTGCCAGCCTTTTTCCCTTTCCCACATCCCGGCAATACGAGCGTTAGCAGAGCGAGAAGCACGAGAAGCAAAAGACGAATGGAAACCGAGTGCCACTTCCTCAGATCACATTCAGTGCAGCTTGCCACGGCGGCCTCCTGACGGTTAGTTGCGTCGCACGCATCAAGGCTACGGGTGTGGGTGCTCGACGGCGTGGGAATGCTCTACCACCTGGCCCAAGTCTGTCAACATCATGAATCGCGCTCTGGCTCTCACCAGAGCCCTGGATTTGCTTACCTTCCGGTCTGCAGGATGATCACTAACCGTCTTGGTCCGTGCGCACCCTGTACAAGAATCTTCTCGATATCAGCGGTACGGCTGGAACCGCTGATGACGCATGCGAATGAGTTGTGGGCAAGTCTGCCCTCCTTGAATGCACTGCGAAGCGCGGTCTGCAGATCCGGCACTAGCTGAGCTACTGTCGCGAAAACAATGTGGCAGGGAGCGATCACCGAAGCGCCACGTCCACCGCACGATGCGGTCACGAGCCGGTTTGCGCAATGAGAGTTTCGGCGAGCGTGACTGTCGCCTGCGAGGCTTCGCTGGGGGCGCCCTGACTGGACCAGCGGATCGGCCGGCTCGAGCCAGCCAGTTCGATGAGCGAACGCAGAGAGGGATCTTCTTGCACGAAGACCTCCCCCGCGGGCAGTGACTCGAGGACTTTCGCGAGCTGCAACGCGCTCGCCATCGTATCTGCGGTCAGCACGCACTCGGTAAGATTCGCAGCACACTCCTGCTGAAACCGCTGCAGAGGATTGTTGATGGACTCGAAGATCACTCTATCAGGACTTGTCTCAGCGGGCTCCGGTGCAGGCGCACGCAATCCTGCTCGAATCCGTTCCAAGATCCGGTCGCGACTTGAATTCTCAGTTTGTTGCAAGACCTTTCCTCCAACGAGTGCGAAACGATTCAGACGGCAGCGGCACAGCCGACCGGCGGCGGTTCCACACCCGCATCGGATCAACGATCGAGCCAGCGAGTCCCAAGCCATAAAGCAGACGAAGGGTCCTGCGCGCTAACCAGCCGGTCAGAGCGTAAATCCGTGGGTGGAGGATGATGTAGCGCCAGACTCGAAACATGATCCGTTCGCTAAGCTTTGTCGTACCTGCCCTTGCGGCATTCCGACGGTTGTGCAAAAGATGATGATGAAGATCGATCTTGACAGGACAAACACTGGTGCACGCACCACAGAGGGACGATGCGTACGACAAGTGCTGAAAGTCGCTGATGCCCCTGAGGTGAGGTGTCAGTACACTCCCAATCGGTCCCTGGTAGGTAGTGCCATAACTGTGGCCACCGATATGTCGAAAGACCGGACAGATATTCAGGCAGGCTCCACAGCGAATACAGTGGAGGACTTCGCGCTGTTCTGCGTCGGCCAATAACTTGCTGCGCCCATTGTCAAGGAGAACCACATGGAATTCGTCGGGTCCATCAGGCTCGCCCGGCTTGCGAGGACCACCGATCAGTGTGCTGTAGGTAGTGATGGGTTGGCCTGTCCCGGACGTCGCCAGCACCGGCCACAAGTAGGCGAGGTCTTCGAGGCGGGGAATTACTTTCTCAATGCCCGTTACCGCGACATGAATGCGAGGAACACTAGTACAGAGGCGGCCGTTTCCCTCGTTGGTGGAGAGGGCGATAAGGCCGCTATCGGCCACGAGAAAGTTGGCGCCCGAGATGCCCATTTCGGCGGCAAAGAAGGCCCGGCGCAGCTTGCGGCGAGCCGCGGCAACCAACTCCGTCGGATCATCGCCATGAATGTCCTCCCCCAACTTTTCGCGGAACAATTCTGAGATTTGGCCTCGGTTGAGGTGCATGGCGGGCGTGACAATGTGGTAGGGAGGTTCATTGCGAAGTTGGACAATAAACTCGCCGAGATCAGTTTCCCAGACTTTGATGCCGGCTTTTTCCAGCGCAGGACTCAGGTGAATTTCCTCGGTCACCATGGACTTGGACTTGACTACCGTGCGCACGCCCTGGCGGGACGCGAGGTTCTTGATATAGTTGCAGGCCTCTTCTCCGTTGGCGGCCCAAAAGACATGCCCACCATGAGCGATGACTCGTTCTTCGAATTGCAGAAGATATCGATCCAGGTGATTGACGGCCTCCCACTTTATCTCCTGGCATCTGCGGCGAGCGGCCTCCCAATCCTTGAAACGCGCGCGGCCTCGAAGGACTGCGGCATCGTAGCTTTCCAGGCCGTGAAGAATAATTTCGCGGTGCACCAGGTCCGCAGACTTGACCGCCGCGTCCTGCAGGAAACGTTGTGCGGCCGTCGCGCTCATGTTTTCTCCTGCGCCAAAATGCTGGCCAGATGGATGGTTCGTGCCGGCGCGTTGCGCTTGCCCAGAATTCCCTGAAGATGCAACAGGCAGCTAGAATCGATAGCGGTCACGAATTCAGCTCCGGTCGCCGCAACAGTCTCTGCCTTGGAGTCCCCCATTGCCACGGAAATGCTTTCGAACTTGGCGGCAAAGGTTCCTCCGAAGCCACAACATTCATCGAAGCGGGACATTTCAATCAGCGTCAGTCCGTTTACTTTGCGCAGAAGTTGCAGAGGCTGGTCACGCAGCTGGAGTTCCCGTAATCCATGGCAGGATGCGTGATAGGTCACAGTGTGAGGGAAGGTGGCGCCCACATCGGTTACGCCGGCCAACTTGACCAGAAACTCAGAAAGTTCGAACGTGCGACGTCCCAGGGCAATTGCGTCTGCCCGCAACGGGCTAGACGACAGCAACTCTGGATAGAAACTGCGAACCATGGTGGTACAGGAGCCGGAGGGACAGACCACGACATCGGCATGCTTGAAGACACGGAGAAACATCTCCGCGCAAGGCCGGGCATCGTCCCAATATCCCGTATTGAAGGCTGGTTGACCACAACAGGTTTGAGCTTCAGGAAAATCGACTTGGTAACCGACTCGTCGTAATATTTTTACCGTATCTACCGCCACCTCCGGCACTAGCTGATCCACGAAACAGGGCACGAAAAGTGACACTCTGTGTTGCACGATTTGCTCGAGCCTTTCGGAATTGGTCGCCAACAACAGTTGGGACGGAGTAGATATTTTAGCTAAGTAACTGGCAATGAGAAGTAAAACACCGACCCATGTCCGAGCTGGCTGGTTACCCCGATTCGCCCACCATGGGCTTCGACAATGGCTTTGGCTATCGCCAGTCCCATCCCCGTTCCTTGCACGCGGAGTCGCTGATTCCGCCCGCGGTAGAACTTATCAAATACAAGCGATTGCTCGAAGTCATCGATGCCAGGCCCACGATCAGCGACACTTGTTGTTAGCATCCGGTCCTTGACTTCCCCGGTGATGTGAATCGGAGCCTCTGGTGGTGAGTACTTTGCGGCATTTTCCAGCAAGTGCACCAGGACTTCTTTGATTCGGGCGAGGTCCATCCGGACAGGCGGCAGATCTGTGGGAAGACGAAGCTCCACTGGGTGCCGCCCGAGAGTTTGTCTTGATTCCTCCATCGCTTCCTCGACAGCTTCTCGGATTGGGTGTGGTTCCATCTGGAGTTCCACCTTGTTGGCATCGAGCTGTGCCATCTCGGCGGCTTCTCCTACGAGGCGATTCAGGCGATCACTTTCCTCACTGATGACAGTCAGCAACTCATGATGCTGATCCTCATCCAAATTCGGATTTGTGAGCAGTGAGCTAACAGAGGCCTTGATGGCTGTTAATGGC
>QIAR01000536.1 GCA_003225595.1 Acidobacteriota bacterium
GGGACAAGCCTTTCACCTTCGGGTTCTTGGCGGCCAAGTCCTGAAGTTGTGCGACGGCCTCGTCATATTTGCCTTGCTGAAGTAGCCGCCGCGGCTGGGCGAATTCCGGGTCACCGACAGGCGGTTGCGGACCAGTCTGTTGGGGAGCAGCTTGTCTTTCGGAGGATACGGCCGGGTTAGGCTTCGGTTCTTGATTCACCTGGGCTGGCAAAACGGTCAGCTCGCAAAAGATGAGCAGGACAAGGGCACTCCACCTTACGGGGAACATAGGGGCATCACCTGGGAAGTTATTCTGAGACGATTAGAACACAAAAAGAAAGGGAGCTCGTGAGAGCTCCCTCCTATGGTTCGATTTTCTAGCAGGTCTTAGAACGTGATCCTTAATCCAAACTGCAGTTGGCGCATGGTGGTCCCATCCTCGATATTCTTGATGAGGCCAGCGTCTGTGCCGGCGCAATCGATGCACCGGTTGCCTGCGGTAGAGCTGAATCCGTACACGGGATGGTTGAAGACGTTGAACGCGTCCACTCGGAACTGGGCCTTGACGCGTTCCGTCACCGTGAAGTTCTTCATCACCGCCAAATTCGCCCCGAAGAAACCCGGGCCAGTGAACTTGTTGCGAGCCACGGCGCCAAAAGTCCCCGGCTGTGGCCGCTGGAAGGCCCCAGCCGTGGCTCCTGGGCTTGCCAGCGTCGCACTCGGGGTGAAGAATACCACTTGGTGTTTGACCGGATCGAGCGATCCTGCCGATGGGCTGAACGACCCGACCAAGTTCGGCCGACAGGGCCCTGTGTCCTTATCCGCACCGCACTGGCTGTAGCTCGGTGTCCAGGGCAGGCCACTGCTCCAGTTGAGCGTCCAGTTCATCTGCCAGCCACCGACGATCAAATCCGCGGCACGACCTGCACCCCCCAGATAGTCCTTACCTTTTCCGAAGGGGAGCTCATACAGGACATTCGCAACAAAAACATGCTCGCGGTTGAAGTCGTCGCGCCCGTATTCGACACCTGGGTCGATGGGGAAGTACTCGTCGTTGTAGTTGTTAGCTCGTGACCATGTGTAATGAGAGATGACCTGCAAGCCTTTGGAGAAACGCTTGGTGAGCTTGGCCTGAAGCGCGTTGTAGTTGTTGCTGGCGTCGTTCCCTAACCAGGTTAGGTCCGTCTTGGCGCAACACGTTACTATCGAACCGTTAGGGGCGGTGTGAGTAAAGGCGGGAACACCTCCCATGTTGAAAACCCGCCGGTTGTTGAACGGGACGCCCGAAGTAAATCCGACGATAGTCGCTTGGTTAACATTGTACCCAGGTCCATTGCCGGCAAAGATATGGGTTCCCTTGTTGCCCACGTAAGCCAGTTCCGTCGAAAGCGAACCCGTAAGCTGGTGCTGGATGGACAGGTTCCATGCGTCCAGCGTCGGCAGGCGCATCTTCAAGGGCCGGATTTTAGGACTTCCACCCTCTTCGAACGGAATCAACCCATTGCTGGGAATCGTTCCAGCACAGCTCGGGCACGGAAAGGGGAATGCGGTAGGTCCAACCTGAGTGGTACTCGTAGTGGGCTGCGTGCCGGGCCCAAGCAGGAAAGCCGCTGTGTGGCTGTCGCCGGTCGGACTCTGGAGGTTCTGGTTCACCAGCACCGGCAGGTTCTGGGTAACTGTGTGACCGAAGATCGAGCCGAAGACGCCGATATCGAAGCTCCGGCCATATCCCATACGCACCACTGTCTTGGGAGTGAGTTGATAAGCAACTCCCACACGTGGAGCAAAGGCTTTGTAAGTGTTGTCGATATTGCCGTTGGTTCCGAAGGGGCCTTCGCCGGCGACCCGGATCGTACCATTGGTCAGATCGGCAAAACCGCCCTTATCTTTCCCATTAACCGTCTCGGGGAAGTAGATCTCCCACCGCAAGCCGTAGTTGAAGGTCAGCTTCGGAGTGACCCGCCATGTATCCTGACCATAGAAGAAGAAACGTTTCTGCCGCTCCGCTGCATCAACGCTGGTACTCACGTAACGGTTAAAGCTGGTTATATCGCCCAACAGGAGGGTAGCTAGGCCCAACCCTCCGGCACCGGCGTTGGAGGTGCCTAGCTGGTTGAATGTCAACTGGCCGGCGCGGTTGGCATCGCTGGGCACGCGGAGATTCCACGCCCGACGAATGTCAGCGCCGAACTTGTAGCTATGGTTGCCCACGATCTTCGTCCAGTTGTTGACAAACTGAACCTGGTGCTCGCTCTCGGTCAACGGGCAGTTGCAACGACCGAACTTCTGGTCCAGACCTTCGCCAAAGCTAAGGCCGTTGTCTCCTGATGCGGTTAGGTCGACGAAGAAGCCAGGCAGGCCACCCGTCGTCTTGTCGGGCAGGTTGAGCCCCGGTATACCGAGGTTCGCTGCCGGCGTGGAAGATTGATCGTTCTTATTGGCAGCGACGTTATAGTGGAACCAGCCAAACCTAAAGTCGGTGAGAAGGCTGGTGCTTAACGCATAGTCAAAGCCGGATGCCAGACTGTAGTTGATCACCTTCGAATTGCCATTGAGTCCGTCCTGGCCAAAACCTTCTCCGCCTAGCACACCGAAGATGCCCTTGCCAGCGAGGTTGAAACTTGCCCTGCTGAACCGCCCAAAGGTGTGTAACTTTTGTGTCGTCTGGTCGTCGATGCGCACGTCGAAGGTATTGTCGTCGTAGCTCCCGGAACCGGCTCCGACGAAGTTATTGGTAATGCCTGCACCAGCGACATTAGGTGCCGGGAACGCTGCTAGTATGGCGACGGCTTGGGGCGACAGCACGCCGATCGGGATTAGGTTGCCTGTGAATGCAGTTCTTCCCGTGCCGTCCGCGGCCCCGGTGGCAGGGTCGTATGCCTGGTTTTGGGGGATACCAGTTGTCGGACTAGGATTCAGGTACTCGCCGAGATCGCAAAATCCGGTGGTGGCCAAGCACGTATCTCGTACGTGTTGAGTAGGAACCGCCTTCAATAAGCTTCGCCCCGTTTTGCGGCGCGTACCTTGGTAGTCACCAAAGAAGAATAGCTTGTCCTTGATGATCGGGCCACCGATGGAACCCCCGAACTGGCCCCATAGGTCAACCGGGATCATGCGCCCGGTTGCGGGGTCCTTCTGAAATTGAGTGAACGGGTTTCGCGCCTCGGTCCAGTCGCTGCGGCGGAATCCAAAGGCGCTGCCGTGGAAGTCGTTGCTGCCGGACTTGGTCTGGGTGGCCACTACGCCGGCGATGGCTTTGCCAAATTCCGCGTCGTAGTTCTGCGTGGTGATTTTCGTCTCCGTGACGGAATCCAAGTTGGGGTTGATGACAATAATGCCGAGGATCGGATCCTGGTTATCTGTGCCGTCGAGTTCGTACGCGGTGCCGCTGAAGTGCTGGCCATTGACGAAGATTTGCTGGCTGCCCTGCGGGTTCTCCGTCTTGGCATGGGTCCAACCGACCAGCTTCTGGGTTCCGGGCGAGAGCAACTCAAACTCAGTGAAGTTGCGGTTGTAGATGGGAAGATTTTCGACCGCTCTCTCGTTAAAGATCGTTGCCACGTCAGCGCGGTCAGTCTTCAATTCCGGCGCCTCGGCCGTGACCTCGATGGTTTCCTGGGCTCCGCCGACCTGGAACTGTCCGTCGACGCGCGCA
>QIAR01000537.1 GCA_003225595.1 Acidobacteriota bacterium
ACGCTTTTGGGGCTGCATTCGACAACCCTGACTTGATTGTAAGTGTCGTTGTAGGCGATGGAGAGGCGGAGACCGGGCCGATGGCGACTTCCTGGCATTCCAACAAGTTTCTGAACCCGGTCCGCGACGGGGCGGTGCTGCCGATTCTTCACCTGAACGGGTACAAGATCGCCAATCCTACTATTCTGGCTCGCATTTCCGCCGAAGAATTGGACAGCCTTTTCAGGGGATATGGATGGACACCATATTCGGTGGAAGGCGACAACCCCCACCTAATGCACAAGCAGATGGCGCAAACCGTCGAACATTGCATTCAGGATATCCACTCGATCCAACGCAAGGCGCGGAGCGACGGAAGTCCAGAACGTCCCCGCTGGCCGATGATCATTCTCCGCACGCCGAAAGGCTGGACCGGTCCAAAGGAGGTGGGAGGTCATAAGGTGGAAGGTTTCTGGCGTGCTCACCAGGTTCCGGTGCCGGAGGTTCAAACGAATCCTGAACACGCGCGCATCGTCGAACAGTGGATGCGCAGCTATAAACCGGAGGAACTCTTTGACGAAAACGGAATCCCGAGACCTGAGTTGAAGGAAATCGCTCCCCGCAATGAGTTGCGTATGAGTGCGAACCCTCATGCGAATGGTGGTCGCCTGCGCCAACCCCTCGCTATGCCGGATTTCAGGGACTACGCCATTCGGGTCGAGAAGCCAGGCGCACAGGAAGTATCACCGACTGAAATACTCGCACACTTTCTTCGTGACGTCATGCGTCGCAACATGAACAATTTTCGCGTCTTCAGTCCGGACGAGAATGCCTCAAATAAGTTGGAGGCAATCTATGCGGCGAGCAAGAAAACTTGGCTTGCCTCGTTCAAGCCGGAAGACTCCGACGGTGGTGAGATAGCTCGCGACGGACGCGTGATGGAGATGCTGAGTGAACACACGCTTGAGGGATGGTTCGAGGGTTATGTTCTCACCGGGCGTCACGGTTTCTTTTCCAGCTACGAGGCGTTCGTTCACATCATCGACTCGATGTTCAATCAGCACGCAAAATGGCTGGAGAAATCGAAGCTGGAGCTCGGGTGGCGCGCACCCATCCCTTCCATCAATCTCCTGATTACTTCCGTCGTCTGGCGGCAGGACCACAATGGCTTCTCTCATCAGGATCCCGGTTTTCTCGACCTAGTCACCAACAAGAGCGCGAATGTGACGCGCATCTACTTACCTCCGGATGCGAATTGTCTGCTCAGTGTGGTAGACCATTGTTTCCGCAGCGTCGACTACGTGAATGTGATCGTTGCCGACAAGCAGCCTCACCTGACTTATCTCGACATGAAAGCCGCCATCACACACTGCACGAAGGGCATAGGGATTTGGGAGTGGGCAAGCAATGACGATGGAGGTGAGCCTGATGTGGTAATGACGAGCGCTGGCGACATCGCAACCATGGAGTGTCTTGGCGCGGTTGCCCTTCTGCGGGAGTGTTTTTCCGATTTGAAGATCCGTTTTGTAAATGTTGTGGATCTCTTTAGGCTTCAGCCCGGCAGCGAACATCCGCACGGCCTTTCAGATCGCGACTTCGACACGCTCTTCACAAAGAATAAGCCAGTGATCTTTAACTTTCATGGGTATCCGACGTTGATCCACAAGCTTGCCTATCGCCGCGCCAATCACGAAAATCTTCATGTTCATGGTTACAGAGAGAAGGGGAACATCAATACGCCATTGGAGCTGGCTATTCGGAATCAAGTTGACCGATTCAGTCTGGCGATTGACGTCATTGATCGTGTGCCGAGGCTCGGAACCCGTGGTGCGCACGAGAAAGAACGACTCAAAAACCAGATCGTCGAAAGCATCAACTATGCATATGCAGAAGGGATCGATAGTCCAGAGATTCGCGAATGGAAATGGCCATCTTGAAGAAGTCCACGCGGCAGCAGGTTTGTCCGTGCGGCACCATGGGCAGCGAGCGCAGACGGATCCCAGTGGCAGCGAAAATGGCGTTCCCAACTGCCGGCGCGAGGCCGATGAGCGGGGTTTCGCCCGCGCCCGCCGACAAGCGGCACGTGGCTCGAGCGGAGCATGCGCGATATAAGCCACGGTATAGGTTTGGGCGAGAGTCTTCGACGCACTAGCGCGCCCCTGTTCCACCGAGCCAACGGCATGCCGAGCCCACGCACCAGCAACCCTGCACCGAGAATCTTGAAAAAGTCTCGCCGTTGCAGTTCGAATCGGTAGTTGAGCCGGCGGATGGAATCGTGCTGCTGAGCTTCCAGAAGTAGGTCGGCGATATGGTCGTCAGCCATGTGCTTCCGCCTTTTTGCCCGATGCCGCCTTTTGAATGGCGGCGATAATACGCCCGTATGTTCCGCAACGGCAGATGTTTCCGTTCATGCGCCGGATGATATCCTGTTCGCTGTGATTGGGCGCGCTGTTAAGCAGAGCCACAGCCGACATGATCATCCCGGGTGTGCAATATCCGCACGGGAAGGCTTCCTCTTTGAGGAATGCCTCCAAAAAATGCATTCCGCTTTTGACAAGATGAAGGGCAACGTCGGCTCCATCAGCAACGCCGATGAGAAAGCGCGTTGGCAAGCGAATGTTGACATGTGGCAGACAGTCGTTGACCACCACGACCAAATGCTAAAACATATGGAAGACGCCCAGGCCAAGGGCATGGGATGCGGAATGGAGTTGCCGCGCTCGACAGATGGCGGCGTGACTTCATAGACCTTTCTAAATTGACTTACAGCAATCGGCTCGGAGCCACAACGCAGACGAATCGTTGCTGTTCGTCGCATGCTGGGGGTCAGCAGCGGCGCCGTCTGTGGGCCTGGTAACACGTTTCGGCAGGCGCCGCCGGAGCTGGCTTCATCGGGCCCATGCCATGGTGATGCATCATGCCGCCCATTCCCATGTCACTCATCATCAAGCCACAGTAGAAGGCACGCCGGAAAACCGGCTTGGTTGGAGACCTGTGATTATTGCCGGCGCGCCCACGAGCATCCACGACCCGGTGGTCCTCGTCCACAGCCTCCGAGCCATTGTCCTGCCTCTGCACCCCTCTGCATGGCCGGAGGTGCAGCGAGTCCTAGTTTTTTTGGCTAGAGACTTCGTGAATAATCCAGGCTAGCGGTTCAGCCCAAGCTTGCGCAGGAATGTCATCATCGGGCACCAGTTTTTTTCTGGGGAATGCCGGTGCCTGGGCGGAAGGCGGGATCCTGCTTTTCAGATAAGTAGTAAAGGACTGTGCTTCTTCGGCAGGCGCCGCCAAATTGGCATCAGCAGCTCAGAATGCCTCTAATTCAAGCAGCGATCGGTGCAATCTATGGTCGCCCACGAGACAAGATTGCGGTGGGTTTTCACCATGCCCAGGAAAAAGCCGGTGTTAATGTACGCTGGCGTGGCATGTGGCACAGAGGGTAATCAAGTTCTGCTCGCAATCGTTGCCGGACTGGCTGCGAAATTC
>QIAR01000517.1 GCA_003225595.1 Acidobacteriota bacterium
CAAATGGATCGTTTCCGAGTTGCCCGGCTCGGGCGGAATCGCGCCCGGAAGGCGAGGTGCTTTGCGAACAGCCTGGTGCCCCGATAGCTTGGGCGTCATTTCTTGGCGGTGACCCAGTCTGCAATTTTGTCATATTCGGTCTTCGGCATGATGCGCCGCGTCACCAGTTCGCCGGGCTCGTCATAGGGACGCCCCGCAATCACCCGGTCTGCTTCTGCCGCAGTCACGCCCGGCAGGCTCAGCAACTGCTCTCTCGTAGCAGTGTTCAAATCGAGCGGCTTGTCGCGGCTCCAGCCCTCGCGAATCCCTGCCGCCACCGCCTTGGCATCGCGCTTCACGTCCGCCGTTGCTTGCGCGGTTTTCTCCTTCAGATCCTGCGAGTTTTGTTGGTGAGTGCAGCCCGCGAGCGCAGCCAGCAGCACAATTGTACAAACGTGCCGATATCTGAAGAAATCCATTTGATTAACTTCTTTCTGCTGCCTTGGATGATATTTCAGCCTCCTCTGGTTGGCCATGTTTTGTGGGAACGGGGACCATCCGCCGATGCGACGCTCATAGAGAAAATAGAACATTGCGACCCCGACGAGGATGGTTAGCAAGCGAAACGATTCCAACGTGCACTTCTCATTGAGTGAAACGCGCTAGACTTTGCGCTCGCCTTCTTCGAGCAGGCACTGGAATTCTGGGTCGCCATGCAAGCAAGCAAGGTCGGGGTCGCGGGCGGCCCACTCCAGAGTCTGGAAGCCGGTAGCCTTGGCCTTTCGGAGCAGTGCAAGCGCTTCTGCTTTCTTTTGGAAAAGCCCATAAACACACGCAGCGTTATACAGGATGCTGGGATCTTTGGGCCGCAGGGCAACGGCTATTTGCAGTTCCCGAACCGCTTCAGTCTCCTTTTTGAAAAAAGCGTGGCAGTTGGCAAGCAAGATTCGTGCGCGAACGTCTTCGGGGACCAATTCGAGTTGCCGCTCCAAAGCCTGAAGAAACTGACGGCGGAAGCGCAGCGCCAGTTCGGTCTGCCCTAGGCGCTCCAGCGCATACATAAAAGGAAAATAGACGTTGTAGTCATCACCGCTCAACTGCACGGCCCTCTCGGCGATGGCAGCGGCTTCCTGCAAGCGGTCCAGAGCAAAGTAAGAGAACCCCAGGATCCAATAGGCGCCTTCGCAATCAGCCTTACGCTCGATCGCCTGGCGCGCGTATTCAATCGCTTGGTCGTATCGCTTCTGTGCCCGGAAGAGCTGGGCGCGCGCCGCCAAGGCCTCGGCGAGCTGGGGCTCTATCGCTAGGGCACGCTCGCAGGCGGCCACCCCCTTTTCGACCCAGCGCTCATTCTGTTCGTGCCATTCATAAAAAAGACCACACGCGTAAGCAATTCCCGCGTGCGCCAGGGCGAAATCGCGATCGAGCGCGATAGCCTGCTCGTACGTCTGAATCGCAAACTCTAGGTCCGAGCGAGATAGCCGGCGGGCGTAGCGGCGCCCCCGCAGGAAGTAGTCGTAGGCCTGGGCGTTTTCCGTGGGCTTGCGCGCAATGGCTTTCTCTTCCTGCGGCGAAAGCGTGATACGCAACGCTTGAGTGATGCTGCGGGCGATCTCGTCCTGAACGTCGAACACGTCCTTCAGCTCGCGGTCGTACCGTTCGCCCCACATGGTTTGACCGGTGCGCGTCTCGACCAGCTGGGCGGTAATTCGCAGCCGCTGCCCGGCGCGCCGCAGGCTGCCGGTGAGTACGTAGCCGGCGCCGAGCTGCTGGCCGACCTGCGGGGCGGGAACAGGCTGGTCACGGAATCCCAGTACGGCCACACGCGGAAACGCGCGCAGCCCGGTAATCTTCGACAGCTCCGTGATGACGTCTTCGGTCATGCCGTCGCGGAAGTATTCGTCTTCCTTGGCACCGCTCAAGTTCTCGAAATAGAGCACGGCCACCGATTTCTGCGCTGCTGTTGGGAGTGTCGCGGCCCGGCCCGAGTCGAGCTCTCTCTTCAGGCGTTGTAGGTCGGACCCCAAACTTGCGGCGGTTTGATAGCGCGCCACGCGCTCTTTCTCCAGGAGGTTGTTGATGATCTGCCCGAGTGCAGGCGGGAGGCCAGGGTTCAAGCGCATGGGAGAAACCGGAGTACGGTTTAGTATGGCCTCGAAGATGACCGCCGAGGTGTTGCCGCTAAACGCCTGCCGCCCCGTGGTCATCTCGTACAGCACTACCCCAAACGAGAACAGGTCCGTGCGCGCGTCTACCTCCTCGCCACGTGTCTGCTCAGGGGACATGTACGCGACCGTGCCGAGCGCCGCTCCGGGACTGGTCAAGTGTTCGTCTGCCGTCGAGCCACCTGCCGCCACGTTCACGGTTTCGCCAACGGCTCTCCTCTGCGGCACAAGCTTGGCCAGACCAAAGTCGAGGATCTTGGCTTGCCCGCGCCTCGTGACGAAAATGTTCGCCGGCTTGATGTCCCGGTGCACGATTCCGCGCGCGTGCGCCACATCGAGCCCATCGGCGATCTGAATTCCGAACTCCAGGATTTGTTCGATGTCGAGAGGCTTGCCGCTGATCAGATGCTTCAGCGTCTGCCCCTCAAGCAACTCCATGGCGATAAACGGGCGTCCTTCATGTTCGTCAATGTCGTGGATGGTGCAGATGTTGGGATGGTTTAGCGCCGAAGCAGCGCGCGCTTCCCGCCTGAAGCGCTCCAAAGCCTGGCGGTCGCGCGCCATCTCTTCCGGCAGGAATTTCAAGGCGACGAAGCGACCGAGTTTAGTGTCCTCGGCCTTGTAGACCACACCCATCCCGCCACCCCCCAGCTTCTCGACGACGCGGTAATGCGACATGGTTTGGCCGATCATGGTGGGCAGCAACTCTGGGCTGCCATGTTAGGAGTGGTGTGGAGGCGAAGTCAACGACGAAAGCACGCCGGAAAGGGCGAGCATCGCGCTCAGCCAGCAAACACACCGTGAGGCACACGGACAGCCACTACGGGTTCGATGACATAAGGTTGTCACAGCAACTTCGCGTACTCGGACTTGGCTTCTTTCAAGATGGGGATGTCGGGATCGGCGTCCTTCCATGTAGCGAGGAAGTCCTGGTAGGCGGTGCGGCTCTTCTGCTTTTCTCCTTGGAGTCTGTAGGCGCGGCCCAGCCCGAGCTGCGCCATCGACATCAGAGCATCGGTGGCAGCAAAATTCCGAAGAGACAAAATTTTCTGGAATTCCTGTGCTGCTTCGTTTCCTTGTCCCATCTTCAGGTAGGCAAGCCCGCGAACATACATGACGAACGTATTTGCTTTGTCAAAGGGTGAAGCGGGATTCAGAAGCTCGATGCCCTTTTTAGCAGTGGCCGCTATTCAGCACTGCGACCGCCTGGATCAGGGGCACGTTAACGGCTTGGGTCAGGGTATCGTCCGGACGTTCCCGACCAACTTGGGCGGCCAGTTCCAGCGCCTTCTTGTTCTCGCCTGCGAGCGCGAGATCGCTCGCTGCAAAGAGTTTGATGTTGTAGCTTTGCGAGATCGCCAGCGCGGCATCGGCGGTTTCGATGGCTTGTTTTGAATGTCCGAAGTGCGCCAGAATCCATCCCTGCCCCGCCAGCGATCCCGCTTCACCATCCTTGAGCTGCAGCCGCTGCGTGATCTG
>QIAR01000112.1 GCA_003225595.1 Acidobacteriota bacterium
TGTGGCTCTTGGCCCTGGACACTTGGATCCTTCAGCCGATCCACAGAAAAATTGACCTGATACTTAACTAAGTAGTTGAGATACCAGTTGATGCCAAAGGTGAACTGGTCGGTATGATCGTCAAAAGTGGGCACAAATCCCGGTGTGAAAGGGTTGGGTTGGTTCATGCCCGGTTCCTTCGCCTGAATTTTGCTGTAGCGGAATCCGAGTTCCCAAGCTCCCCATCCGTGCCCTCCGCCCGCTGCTTCCGGGCCAAGGAATGGCTGCTTCACTTTTGGCGTCCCGTTTTCCGGACGGGTTTCACCGGTTAAGAGGTAAGTGACCGACCCGTAGCCAGCCTTGGCTATGATCCCCGGAAGGTCGCTGAACCCGAGCGCATTGGCCTGCTCTGAGCCAACTCCGCGCCGGAATTGGTTGAGCTGATCGTATTCGGCGCGCACCGCCCAAGGTCCATGTACCCAAGTGGCCTCGCCGTTGTAGCGCTCGATCGGGCCATTGATCCTGAACGAGGGGAAGAAAGTGTAAGCCACATCCGGCATGGCGGCGCCAAAGCTGTTCTCACCGGAAAGTCCCCGGCTACGGCCATGGGCGATCGCTCCCCCGAAGGCCAGCCCTTGAAGGACGTGATCCTTCTTCTTCTTCCAGGGATAGAAGCGAAGCCTCCCGATTACTTCCGGCTCGTTGGTCGTATTAGGAGCCAGGATTCCCTTGCCATTGAATGCGCTCACCCAATACTGGACGCCGCCGCCGGAAATGTCCCCGTGAACCGTAGCGCCGGGGCTGCGGTAGGCCGTAGCAGCAGCCGGGTACAGGAGCGCCGCCAGCGATCGTTCCACAAAATCCAGGTTGGATGCGCCTATCAGTTCTTCCTGGGAGTAGGGCTCTTTGTACTGTCCAGCTTGGAATTGGAAAGCCGGGACGGGCTTGATGTTGACGTACAGGTCGCGAAGCGAAAGGCCGTTGCTGGCGGCAGCATCGAGCAGCACCGCGTAGTCATAGTGCGTGCCGAAGTTGCCCTGAAAACCGAAACGAGCACGCCGAATGAGAAACGTGTCCGAAGGCGCGCCATCGCCGTTGTAAGCACGGTAATCGCTCTGGAAGTATCCGTACGGCTGAATCTGGAACTTACCGTCTGTGCTCTTTATGAAGAAATGCTCCCCATTCCAGCCGGCGACCACGGCGGTCTCTTTTTTCTCAGCAGGCTTCTTGTCCGATGGCTTGGCCGCTTGAGCGGTCTCCGCCGGTTCAGCGGCGGCCTCGGGCTGCACAATCACGGCATTCACGAGGTGAGCACCGTCCGTTGCTTGCTGGCTGGTCTGGAGCGGATGGGAAGCGTTGGCCGCTTGTGGGTTAGCTTCAGCCAGGCGCTGAACCATCGCTTTCAGTTCCTCGATGGTCGGCCGTTGCTTGACGACTTCGCTGCGCAACTGCTCGACTTCTTCCCTGGTTGCGCCTTCCTTGGTTGCGCCCGTAGGAGGCGATGCTACGTTTTTGTCGGCGGATCCATCGCCTTGTGCGTAGGCGAACGAACCCAGCGCGATGAGAAACAATACCAGCACGAAGCATGTTGTTAGCGAGCGCATGTTCTTACTCTCCCAGAAAGATTTGTCGAAACCGCCCGAGGCATACGAATCTGTCAGGGCAACCGACAAAAACCTCTGTCTAAATGAATTCGTCCACCGGTCTGAAAAGCGGACCAATCTGCCGGGTTGCCCGTTTATCACGTTCAAATGCATAATGTCAAGCAATTTCGCGGCAACGACAAAAGGGGTCATTTTCTGCCATCCGCAATGGGAGGAGTTATGAAGTTCAGTAAGGGGTTGGCTACTATGGCGTTGGCAATGGCTGTTCTGCCGACGGCAGCTCAACAAGAGCAGATTCCCACGAGCATCGCGAGTAGCGTCGCGCAACCGTTCGAAATGGTCCAGCGGGACTTCCTGGCCGTCGCGGAAGCGATGCCCGAAACAAAATATTCGTTCGCGCCCACCGACGGTAATTTCAAAGGTGTACGCACTTTCGCCGAGCAAGTGAAGCATGTGGCCTGCGCGAATTTCGCGTTTTTCGACGAGATTGAAGGCAGGACTCCACCCGATCATTGTGAGAAGGGTGGCCCCAGCCCCGCGAAGACCAAAGCGGAATTGCTCAAGTACCTGCGCGAGTCGTTCGTCTATGGGAACCGAGTGCTGGCGACAGTGAATGCGCAGAACGCGCTTTCGCGGGTTGACGGTCCATATGCCGGCCCGAACACTCGCCTCGGAATTTCTGTTGTAGCCGTGTGGCACATTACCGACCACTACGGTCAAATCGTAGAATACCTGCGAATGAACGGTATTGTGCCGCCGACTACGCAGCAATACCCACTGGCGGTGCGCTAAGCGACTCGCGGTAGTTCCCGCTGACTTGATGTTTGTTAATGCCGCAAGCCACTGCCGCCAGTCCGTGTGGAATTGGAACTCGCCATCGATAACTTGCAAGCAATCGGAGCCATTAATGAGCAAGCCGAGCCAAATCGTTTTCGGAGCCGTATTGTTTTGTGCTCTGTGCTTTTGGTGCCAAGCTCAGCCACAAACCACAAACACCGTTCAGCCGGGGCGAGGCTCTTTCGTTCTGGTTGAGGCATCGAAACTGTACTATGAGGAATGCGGAACTGCATCCCAGACCGTAGTACTGATTCACGATGGTGTCGTCAATTCCGCCGTCTGGGATGATGTGTGGCCTGAATTCTGTAAGCACTTTCACGCCATCCGATATGACCGTCGCGGATACGGTCGTTCCCCTGCAGCGACCACGTGGTATTCCGAAACCGACGACCTTGTCACACTCTTACATTATTTGAAGGTAGATCACGCTGCGCTCGTCGGCAGCTCCCATGGCGGTGAATTGTCTATCGATTTCACACTTGCTCATCCCGAGATCGTTCAGCAGCTGGTTCTGGTCGGTGCGGTCGTTAGCGGGATGCCGTACTCCGAGCATTTCCTCGACCGCGGCAAACATGCCTTCCAACTCCTCGACAAAGGTGACATGAAAGGCGCTATCTCGGAGTGGTCCAAAGACAAATACCTGATTGCGCCGGGTAACGATGCCGCGAGGAAGCGCCTTTTCGATCTGCTCTCCTCGAATCCGCAGGATATGAATCACCCCGATTATCCACCCCGCCCTAAGCCGGCTCTCTCCAGGCTGCACGAGATCCGGGTACCGACGCTCCTTCTCGTAGGTGACGCCGATATTCCCGACGTTCATGCCCACGCAGGCGCAATCGAAGCCGGAATACCACGGGCGCGCCCTGTGGTGATAGCAGGCGTCGGCCATATTATGTACCTTGAAAAACCGGCAGAGTTCAGCCGTTTGGCAATCAGCTTTATCGAGCAGAACGGCAATGGCTCGGAAGGTCGGCCGAATGCGGCAGGTCTTCGGTGATTACTGTTCCGACTTGCCGGATCAGATTTGGATCGGTGGCGCAGGGCTGTTCTCCACAGCCTCCAAAAAGTCGCGCCTCATCGAAAAACCGGCCCCCTCGATAGTGCATCTAATTTGTCGGTGGGATTCGAAAAAATAAAGCACGCGCTCAGACGCACTTATGCTGATGTGGTCGAGAACCACACGATGCAGATGGCCGCGGCGTTGTCCTACTACTTCGTTCTGTCTCTTTTTCCGGCTCTAATTTTTTTATCTGCCATTGTGGCCTATTTGCCGGTCCCGGATTTGTTCAACCAAACCTTGGCTTTAATGGCGCGTTTCTTGCCGGCTGACACGATGGGCCTAGTCCGCAGGGTCTTAGCTGACGTTGTCTCTCCCAACAAAGGAACGTTCCTCTCGTTTGGAATCCTGGGCACCCTGTGGGCGGCATCCGGTGGTTTTTCCGCAGCGATTGAAGCTTTGAATATTGCTTATGATGTCAAAGATGATCGGCCGTTCTGGAAAACACGCCCTCTCGCCGTCGGCTTGGCCTTCATAACCGGAGCCCTTTTGCTGGTTGCATTAGGCGTCATGATTGTGGGGCCCGAATTTGGAGGTTGGCTGGCTGCTCGAGTCCATCTGTCCGCGGTTTTCGTCCTGTTGTGGCCGTACATTCACTGGACCATCGCCATCGGGTTCACCGTCCTCGCGCTCGAGACTCTCTATTTCCTTGCCCCAAACATCAAGCAGCGTTTTCTCGCAACCCTGCCCGGTGCGGTTCTCGCCGTGGGCTGCTGGATTGGCTTGTCTTATCTTCTCGGGATTTATTTCCGCCATTTCGCTAACTTCAACAAGACTTACGGAACGCTGGGCGCGGCAATTGCGCTGATGATATGGCTCTACTGGACAGGTTTTGCCATGCTCGTGGGAGCAGAACTGAACGCAGAACTGGCAAAAGTAAGCAGCGAGGGCAGGTTAGAAGAAAAGCGTGAACCTCCCCCAATTACAAAGATTGATCTTGTGGCCTGAGCATTGCACCTTCTCGAACCTAATGCAGAAAGGATCAATCACCACAGCCACGGGTGCATGTTTCGTTAGGCAGCTTTCGCGTACGACTTGTCATCCCATCTCCTGCGGCAACATCTTCCAAGGACGTCGCTGCGAAGAACGTTGAGCCGCTCGAGGCAAGGCCGTGTTCAAGCATTCGTGGGTGAACCATCTGGACTGATTCATTGACTATTTTCGTCAGGGAGCAACAATCGGATCTGAATAGGAGTTTTTTGGATCTCCAGCCAGCCTTCGTTCCCCGGTGCTAGACTATCCGCTCGTTGCTTCACTTTCTGGGGACTGATTTTGTCCAAGGATCCTGTTCTGGTTGCCCACGGCGGTGCTTGGGGCATTCCTGATGACATGGTCGAGGCTCATCTCAACGGCGTGCGCAATGCGATCGCTGCAGGCTGGCACGCGCTAAGTCACGGCGGTTCCGCGGCCGACGCAGTTGAGGAAGCCGTGGTCATCATGGAAGATGACGATGCTTTCGATGCGGGCCGCGGCAGCTTCCTCAACCGTGAAGGCAAGGTGCAACTCGATGCTCTCATCATGGACGGGGCTACGCTACGCGCCGGCGGCCTGGGCTGCGTGGAGCACATCCGGAATCCGATTCGTGCCGCCCGCAAAATCCTCAGCGAGAGCCCGCATGTGTATTTCGTCGCGGAGGGCGCCGAACGCTTTGCCGCCGAGCACGGCATTCCGCTCTGCAAGAACGAAGACCTGATCATCCCTCGTGAAGTCGAGCGTCTGCGTGAATTCCAGTCGCGCACCTCAGAGGAGAGGGCAGATCTCTTCGCGCCTACCATCTCGCACGACACTGTCGGCGCGGTTGCCCTTGATCGGGATGGCAATATTGCCGCCGCAACCTCCACCGGCGGAACGCTCAACAAAGCTCCCGGCCGGCTGGGCGACTCCTCACTCATTGGTTGTGGCTGCTATGCCGATAACGAAAGCGCCGCCGTCTCGACCACTGGCTGGGGCGAACCCATCATGAAGTTGGTGCTGGCGAAATGGTCCGCTGATCGAGTGTTCGCCGGGAACGCGCCGCAGTGGGTGGTCCTCGAGGCAATGGAGTATCTGAAGAACCGCGTCGCCGGTCACGGCGGCATAATTCTTCTCGACGCCCGCGGCCGCTTCGGCATCGCTCACAACACTCCTCGCATGGCTTGGGCGTTCAAAACGACAAAAGAGGAAACCTCCGGCATTGACCGTAACGCGTAGCATTCCGGCGAGACAGCAATTCTTGGCAGCTTTATGTGACGTGACACTGCATATGCCACCAGGTGGACGAGGCTGAAAAGGAGATTCCGCCGCAAGACGCTCTGCAGAGCAACAGTAAGCAACAATAGTATAGGATTGCAGCCGTTCAGTATCTCAGAGCTAAAGCTCACTCGATTCAGGATTGTAAAATGCACGGCGTAGAGCCGCGCACCATCAAAAAACACCGGATTCCAAATTGCGAAATTAGAAATATTCAATTGCAAATGGACGACGTTCCCAACATTCTTATTCCAAGGGAGGTACTCATGGACGAAGTACCTACTGTGTCAGTCGGCTCGCGCCGCAATGAAGATATTGCGCTCGATTTGATGAAATTTGTCGCCATGACTACGGGTTATGGCCGGACGAGCTCTACTGGAGTGGGATTTCAGGGTGGAGGCGCAGACAAGCCCGAGGAGTACGCCGCGCACCTGCTGGAACTTTACGGACGCTGTCTCGCAGCGGTGCAGGGAAAGAAATAGATCTCGTGCCAGCCTGACGTTTCGAGCTGGTCCCCAACAAAATTGGGTTCGTGTTAGCAGGTTAATTCGGGAATGTTTCGACCAGTCCTGAGCTGGCGAGAAATTAGCGATCCCGGCTGGCAAGGACAAGGAAAGGTTACGGTCTGGACTGGTTAGAGAGCGTCCCCCACATGAAAAAAAGAAAGAAGCCGCGGGCACCAACCGCGGTTCATATCATCCGACTCCGAATCTTGACACACCGGGCCGAGAGCGCCCGCGCGATGATCACCGACACTGAGCTTTCACTTTGCTCCCAACCGGGAACGGCTGGAGTTGCAGGGCGTACGCCGCTTAGCGGCGGCGGCCGCCCTTTCTGCTGCTCTTTTTCTTGCCACTTGATTTTCTGCCAGCGGATTTTCCGCGCCTGCTCCTGGATCGCGTACCACTCGATTTTTTCCGAGCCGGAGCTTTCTTCTTGGCCGCCTTCTTCGCCGGTTTTTTCTTAGCTGCTTTTTTCTTAGCTACTTTTTTCTTGGCCGGCTTACCTTCGCCGCCTCCGCCACCACCAGTCGGAGTAGGGCGCGGCTCGGGAGCCGGGGCCCCTGGCAAGGTCACCGGTTCGCTCCCGGAGATTCCGGATTCCTCCTCTTCCTCTTCCTCTTCGTAATCTTCTTCTAGCGATTCGCCATACCCGCCGGTTTCTCCATATTCATCCGTTTCGTCATCACGTCCGTAGAGGGTTACGTCGTCAAAGGTCATCGTTCCTCCTGAATTTTTGGCTGCCCAGCGCGCCCAAATGTCGCGCGAGAGCTGTGAGCCTTTAGAGAAATAGAAAGACAGCTGCGGACAGAAACTTCATCACTTGTCAAACGGCGCGCGATTATAGCACAGCGGTTTTCGGCGACATTAGCGACATTACTGATACGAATCACTGCCGCTCCCCTGCATATTACACCTTCTCCGCAATCGCTGGTCATTGGTCGTGGTAGGGGTCGTGGGCAGGGCATCCGCTTCCGGCTTCGGGCTTCCAGCGGAAGGTCGCGGTTCAAATGGCAGCAGGAATAGGCATTGGAAAGTTTCAAACGAGCACTGAGAACTGACCACTGATAACTGGGGCCCTACTGCACTTCCCTGATGAGCAGGACCATCCCCGGGCGGAGGATCGCAAGGTTCCGGTTGTCGCGTTTGAGGGCCGCGACCGTGGTGTTGTAGGAGCTGGCAATGGAATTTAAGGTTTCTCCCTGCTTCACTTTATGGCGGACCACGCTATTTTCGGTCGCCTGCAAGCCTTTCTTATTCTTAGACTTACTCGTCTTCCTTGAGCTTGGGGCCACTTGGCTTTCGAGAGCATTTGGCGTGACCGGCAGGTGGACATAAACCACGCGACGCCCGCGCAGGCTGCCTCCTTTGATATGGTTCCAACGACGCACCATCATCGGCGGAACGCCGAAGTTTTCGGCCACGGTCTGGACCGTATCGCCTTTGCGGACCTTGTAGCGGGTGGCGTGACGCGAGTAGGCCACAACATCTCCGCCGAGAGGGTACTTGCCGGGGACAATGGGAATAACCAGCTTACTGTCCTGATCGAGTTCTTGTCCGTCGAGATTATTAGCTTCGGCGATCGTCTTGGAACTGGTGCGGTATCTGCGGGCGATTGAAGCCAGGGTATCTCCGGGGGCAACCTTGTGATACCGCCACCAGACCCGCATATCGGGCGGAATGGCAGCTATCGCGGTCAGGAACTTGTCTTTGGTGCCAATGGGCAGGTGGAGCTCGAATTCCTGATTCTTGGGCGTGGTCAAGCGCAGAAGACTGGGGTTCAGATCCTGCAAGTCGGCGGCTAAAGCGTCCACACACTCGGCAACCAAGCGTAGGTCCACCGGATAATTGATCCTTGCCGTATCATAAGGGACTGGCTTCTCCCGGACCACCTCATCGAGCCCATACTGCTCAGGATTCTTGGCCATGATAGTCACGGCGAGAATAATCGGCACATAATTGCGCGTTTCTTTGGGCAGAACGTTGCGCCGGTAGAGTTCCCAGAAGTCGACGTATCCAGTGCGCTTGACGGCACTCTGCACTGTGCCCGGGCCAGAGTTGTAGGCTGCCATGGCCAGGTACCAATCACCAAATTCGTTGTAGAGATCTTTCAGGTGCCGGGCAGCGGCTCGGGTGGCCTTCTCTGGATCTTGGCGTTCGTCTACCCACCAGTTGCGCTCCAATCCATAACCTTTTGCGCGGCTCGACATGAACTGCCAGATGCCGCGCGCCCCGGCACGAGACAACGCGAGCGGATGAAAACCTGATTCGGCTTGCGCCAGATAAATGAGGTCTTGCGGGACACCTTCTTTTTTCAGAACCCGCTGGATCATGTCCTGGTAGCGGCCGGCGCGAGCTAGCGCATGCTCCAGGGTGCCACGGCCTCGGCTGGAGAAATAATTGATATAGCCCGCGACCTGGTCGGTCATCATCAGCGGCAGGTCAGAGTGCGTGGACTTGATCTCGGCTTCCGCTTTAGCCTTTATATTGGGGTCAACCGGGAAAGTGACCTCGTTCGCTTCGTCGATGGGCGCTGGCTCAGGTTTCTGCTCGGTAAAACCGTCGCCTTCCTGCAAAGCCATCAGTTCCGGGCCATTCACGCCCTCGAGGATGCGGTCGAATTCATGCTGTAGGCGCTCGTCCGAGTGGATGTCCAGATTGCTGCCCAGAAGCAAGTTGAAAGCGCGGTCGAAATTCTGCTTGGCAGCCTCGAGATGCCCGGCTTGGTAGTTGTCCTGTCCCGCCTCGTATTCCTTTTCTACCTGCGCGATGAGGTCTGCCACGGCGTCGGCCCTGACCTCAGACTCGCCTTCGGACTGGGATGATTGCGGTTCAGTCTGTGCCGGTTGCGCAGCCCCCTGAGTCTTGGGCGCAGACGCACCGGGCGAGGCCGCACTCGTCAGGGCCGGCGGAGCAGTTTGTGCTGGGCGCAATAACGGCTTTTGTTTCTGCGCGGTTTGGCAAGAGGTAGTCGCCAGAACCACGAAAAGGGGCGCGATTAAAGCATAGAGTTTCAGAAGTCTCATAGTTCTCTATGGGTTACCGACGCCTAACCCTAGATTCAACACCGAGCCGTAGCGAATGGTACTACCCGTCGATTCCGGGGGTCAATCGGCAAGAGGCTGTCCCTCATTACTTTAGGAACAGGCGCCGGATATTACCCGCGCTCTCCGCTGATTGCAAGTCCTTTAGAGTCTGCGCAGAGGGTAGTCGAAGCGGGGGCTTCTTTTTTGCGAAAATTGATTAAGGCCGGAAACTATGAAGCTTGAACGTCTTCTTCGGCGCGCTGCAGCCATTCCGACAATATGGAAAGCGAACTGTCGCTCATCCCCATGAACCTGATACCGCAATTGCCTTCGGGGTCAGCCCATGCGATTTCCCCGCGGGCTTGGATAGAGATGGCACAACTGGGCAAGCAACATCGCAGGTGCACGACATCGTCACCTTCGATGGGTTCAGAAACCCTGATGCCTAGGCCGCCAAGACTGACGTTGTAAGCCTGAGCGCGGCGGTCCAGCACTTGGCCGAAGCTGAGGAATACCGGAATACTAACGCTGAAACGCCGATTGGCCCGCTGGGTTCCCACCATATTCTTGCAAGCTCTTTGCAATTCAGATTCTGCTCGCTCGGGCGTGATGGGCTTGCATGCAACCAGGTTTGCACCTAAATCGATGGCATCCGCGGCGTGCGTACCGCCGTTAGTTATTGCCAGTAAAACCGAGCATCTATTGGGAAGGGAGGTACGAGTGGAACGGAGCAACGATGCTCCACCGTAAACATCATCGCAGTCAATGAGCACCACGTCGAATCGCGTTTGCTCGACAGCTAACAGGGCTGACTTACTATCTCTGCTGACCTCAAGCTCGGCGCCGACACCTCGAACCGCGTCTTGAAAGGCGGCTTCGACAAATTCGTCATGTGATACGAGCAAGGCACGCAAGGCCATAATTTTGGGCTCGGGCCAGTATCCTAAATTTAGCCACTTTGCTCAATTTACGAACGTAATGCCGAAAGTGACTGGAGTGTAAGCTCCGTGTCGGAAATTCCGAGTAAGAAGGAGCTAGCTGTTAGCTCTTATAGACTGTTTGTTGGTTTCCACGGGAACGGGAGCACCGATAAGCTGCACCAAACTCCTCGGCCCACAGCAAGCCTTATTTAACCGCTGGAAATCGTGTTGCAGTTCTTTGTCCCGTCTCAGCGCGTCAATTGTGGTCTTGAGTATGGAAGCCGCGTGCAAATCGGGGGGAATCCGGAGTCTGTAGTGCATCCACTTGCCATCCCGGCGTGTCGCAACCATGCCCGCCCGACGTAGATAAGCTAAATGCCGGGAGATTTTGGGCTGTGGCGCATCGATCACTTCCACGAAATAGCAAACACAAATTTCTTGCTCTGCCATCAGGTTGATGAGTCTGAGGCGAGTCGGGTCAGCCAGAGCACGGAACAACCGTTCCAGCGGGTACTTGTGTGCCTTCATATCTTGAATATTAACAGAACACATGCGCCTTGACAGATGTGATTTGCGAAGCGTAATCTCATCGTATTCGCCTAAGCGTATATCGCTTCGCGGGAGGCTGGTATGGAGAAACAACAGGTACTGGAAGTGGTTCGGCAGAAATATGCAGCCATTGCTCGTGGAGAGCAGTCGGGATGCGGATGCGGCTCCAACGATAAAGAAACGCTCGCAGTGGCTGTCGGTTACTCAAAGGAAGACTTGGCTCTGGCAGGCGATGGCAATCTTGGCCTAGGCTGCGGTAATCCTTTGGCACTGGCCGAAATCAAGCCGGGTATGACCGTTTTGGACTTGGGCAGTGGCGCGGGATTCGATGCCTTTCTCGCTTGGCGCAGGGTCGGGCCATCCGGACGTGTGATCGGAGTGGACATGACGGACGACATGGTCAGCCGTGCGCAAGAAAACGCCATGAAGCTTGGGGCTACCAATGTCGAGTTTCGCAAGGGGCACATTGAGAACTTGCCCGTCGATGATAATTCTGTCGATTTCATAATCAGCAACTGTGTAATCAACCTCAGCCCAGACAAACCTGCTGTTTTCCGCGAAATTCATCGTGTTCTGAAGCCGGGCGGGAGATTCGCCGTCGGCGATATCGTCCTCCTAGCAGACCTGCCGGAGCGCATCAAGAACGATGTCAGCGCGTATGTGGGATGCATCGCTGGGGCGAGCCTACTGAATGACTATGTCCGCTTTCCTCTTGAAGCTGGTCTGGTCGATTTAGCAATTCCTCAAATCGCCAACGGGGCACAACTTGCGTCAGTGTTGGCACCGGAGGACAAGACCTCGAAGACAGCCGAATTGCAGCTTGTCGCGGCACACGTGATAGCTTCTATTAAATTGCACGGACGCAAACCGGGCTTGGAACAATCATGATCAAGCCAAAGGTACTCTTTCTCTGCACAGGCAATTCCGCTCGCAGCCAAATGGCTGAGGGTTACCTCAGGCACGTTGCTGGGGACAGATACGAAGTGCTCAGCGGTGGAATTGAGCCCAAAGGCTTGAACCCACTGGCGATTGAGGCCATGCGTGAGATTGGCATCGACATCTCGCACCAGAAATCCAAGGACGTGCGGCAAACGCTTGGTAATCCGGTGCAGTACGTCGTCACGGTATGCGACCATGCGAAGGAGCATTGCCCTGTATTTCCGGGCACCTACAAGTACATGCACTGGAGCTTGGAAGACCCGGCAGCAGTGGTGGGCAGCAAGGAAGAGAGGCTGACAG
>QIAR01000113.1 GCA_003225595.1 Acidobacteriota bacterium
GCTCTGCCCAGCTTTCACTGTCGAATCCTCGGGTTCACCGCCGAGTACAGCAAATCAGTCAGAAAATTTACTGCTATGTAGGTCAGCCCGATTGCCAGAATGCAACCCTGCACCAGGTAATAGTCTCGGTTCGAGATGGCCTGGATGGTGAGCCGGCCAATTCCCGGCCAGGAAAAAATCGTTTCTGTGACAATCGCGCCTGCCAACAGCGCTCCAAACTGAAGACCGAGAACGGTGATGACGGGGATCATGGCGTTGCGCAGTGCGTGACGGTAAACGACGGTACACTCGGGCAGTCCTTTGGCTCTCGCGGTGCGGACGTAGTCCTGACCGAGTTCTTCCAGCATGGAAGTTCGCACCATGCGGGTGAGAATCGCGGCCAGCGCTCCTCCCATGGTGATGGCTGGGAGCACAAGATGAGCC
>QIAR01000518.1 GCA_003225595.1 Acidobacteriota bacterium
CCCTGTCATGCGGGAGTTGCATCGCTGCCCGGACGCCCCGACTTGCACTGTTCATCTCCAAAGAATGAAATGGCCAAGCTGTTCGTGCCGGTTCACGAATCCATGAGCGTAGCTGACCATTACAGGTTCATCGGCCTGGAAATCACGCGTCCAGAGGGCGGATTGGTTTACAACCTGGTCAAAGCGATTCGTGCCAAAAAGGTGATTTTCGATCGGGTCTGGATGCACGGCACGGAACGTGATGAGACGCAGAGAGGAATTGCCATTCCCGGTGCGAGCCATATTGCCGTAATCGATTCGTATTTTTCCGACTTCCACTGCATTGCGAAGACCGGCGCCTGTGTGGACTCCCAGACGGTCTGGGGCGGAGTGGGCGAGGTGGCCGGTGGGACTTACAAAATCGTAAATAACTACCTCGAAGCCGCAGGTGAGGGCATCCTGTTCGGTGGAGGAGCGGGCACCGCGACTCCTGTGGATATAGAGATCCGTCGCAACTACTTTTACAAGCCTTCTACGTGGCACCGTTCAGATCCCAACTACATGGGCATCCCGTTCATCGTCAAGAACAACTTTGAACTCAAGAACGGCAGCCGCGTTCTGGTGGAAGGCAATGTAATGGAGAATTCCTGGGGCGGATTTTCGCAGGCGGGCTTCCAAATCCTACTGACACCGAAGAGCCAGGGAAATCAGTGCCCGTTATGCATCGTCAAGGACGTAACCGTCCGGTATTGCGCCTTGCGCCACTCCGGAAGCGGAATGCAGTTGGCCAGCGCAGCCTCCGATGCGGGCGGTCTCACTCAGGGACTGATCAACGTCAGTATTCATGATGTGACGATGGAAGACATCAATGCGCAGCGGTTTGAGGGGAACGGTTTCGCTTTTCAGATCTCAAGTGCAGGGTCAGCATATCGCAACCTGACTATCAGCCATGTCACGGTGCCCACTTCAGACCGGGACCTGCTGATTGTGGGTAGCCGCTCTGGCAGTGCTTCGATGGAAAACATCGTAATCACCGACAACATTCTCGATGTGGGGCAATACCAAGTGGCGTCCACGGGCGGGCAGGACAACTGTGCCTACCGAAGAGGAGGCCCGAAGGGCATTTTCGACGCTTGCTGGAAATCTTACACATTTGTCAATAATGTGTTATTGGGTGGGCGTGGTAAATGGCCCGACGGCAATCATTTTGCCCAGGATATGAAAGCTGCTGGGCTTGCCACTCACGAAGGCGGTAATCTGAGATTGCAGCCGAACAGCCCTTATCGCAACCGGAGTAAAGACGGACGCGACGTCGGAGCAGATGTTTCGGCGATTGAATCGGCCACCGCTGGAGTTGCTCGTTGAGAGAATAGAGAGAATCCGATGGAAACGTCGCGTGCGTTTCACCGGAGTTCTCTCAGTCGAGTGGTTTGCAGAAGATGGTAATCGCCGCCACTCCGGTTGCTGTATTAGAAAAATTCACCGCCGATGCGTTGCTAAGGACAGGTTGATCCCCGAATGGGATACATCACTGTGCTCCCTGTGTGGCTTGGTTCACTGCATCGATGTCCGCACCGGGATCTTTCCCGTCCCCCGCTTTCCCTTTGAATGGACTGGCCGGGCTCAGGCGGTAATCACCGTTTATGCCGCCTGCAAAGTTTACAAAGCCGATGGCATTCATGTTCAGCGGAAAGAAGTTGCCTGCCGGCCATGCCCCGGTCCCTCCGGCCAATACGTTATGGTCAAAGACATACGGTGCGGCCCAACAAGTGTTGAGAGTCGCGAGCGGATCCAGCCCCGCCGAACAACCGCCGTGAACTAGGTTGTAGGCTCCAGTACCCATAATTGAATCCTGAAATACCATGTTGTAGGGCCCCGCTGCTCCGCCAATCAAACCGAAGGAATTCGCCCTGTCGGTAGCGGCTGTGATGTGCGATAAGGTGATGTGGTTCAGGAGAAAGGCACTCGCGCCCGAAATTTGGAACAGGTTGCCGTCACAGCCGTAACATGGCGAATATTTGAGGTCATCAAATACTAGGTCGTGAATCGAGTAGTGGCTGCCTTCCTTGGCGGCGCCCCCTGCGTCTGAGAGAGCGTTGATGATCTGCATGGCCGCCCCAGTGCGGCTGACCTTGTTGTAACGCAGAGTGATATCGCGCACCGTGCACAGCGGGCACAGATTGCTCTGGCTCTTGGGCGATAATAGGATTCCGAAGCCCACTTGCGAGAATCCGCCCCAGGTGTTTTCCAGGACATTGCCTTCAAACAAGACACGCTCAGCATTCTTCAACTCAAAGAGGTTTTTGACGATGAAAGCATTGCCATTCGTGCCGCCTACGTAACCAGGCTGACCCCGCTGCCAACTCTGGGGCTTGAACATGTGATTATGTCGAACCTCGATGTCCCCTGGAGTCAGGTTGGCTGCTCCACCCCCAAACAGGATGTTCTCCGCAGCGGCTTCCAAGAAGTTATTCACGATCTTATACGGTCCCATGGGAAGGTCCCCAAGGCCCCCCATGATCGCTTGCGCATCGGTGCAGGTACCAGTGATGGAGATGCAGTGAAAATCGGAGAAGAACGAATCAACCACAGCCACGTAGGTGCTTCCTCCCAAGGCGATTCCACGGGCAGTTTCGTCTTGGGCGGTGCCGTGCATCCAGACGCGATCAAAGACGATGTGGTCGGTCGGACCGCCATTCTGCATATGAGCCAAGCTGAATATGACTTGACTGCCTAGGGGACGGGTGATCTCCAGTCCCAATAGTCGATAGTGATTCGCGCCGGATGCAAAAGTGATGGGACCGGAGCCGCTGATCGCTCCCATCGAGATTTTCGGCATCACGTTTGCCGTTGACCCGCAATTGAAAGCAGGCCTGCCTGGCAATGAGGATACCCCTGCATAGCATGGCGTTATACGCGTTCCTTCGGGTGGCAGCGCGGAGTCCGGGGCACTGGTTCGAATGATAATCCAGTGATTATCGTCGCAGCTCTTGGCCGGCAGAGTGAATGCACCGATGAAGGCCACGCCCGCTTGTAATTCAACTGTGTCGCCGCAATTTTCACTGTTAACGGCCGCCTGCAGGTTACCTCCCGCATTCACGAGAATCGTTTCGCGCGACGCGGGGGTATCTGTCATCGCGCTCTTAACGTATACGCGAGGCAATTCTGCGGGGCCGTCATAATTGCCGCCCGCTGCTTGCGTTTCTACCGCTAGGTTGAATGTCTGTGTGGCGTGAGATGCAGAATCAGCGACTACCACCGTGAAGGTGAATGTGCCGGATGGGCTGGGGCTTCCGGAGATCAGGCCGGTTTTGCTGTCCAATG
>QIAR01000114.1 GCA_003225595.1 Acidobacteriota bacterium
ATCGGCGTGGCTATCATTTTTTTCTTCGGGCGCACTTCTTCAGCTGGTGTGCGCGCTCGAATTCTATCGCCAGCTCGCGGGTGCTGAGGTTTTCGCGGGTGTGAGCCAGGCGCTGCTCGAGTTTTAGCAGAGCTTTCTGTAGATTCTTCTTATTTGTGAGCGCAATGTCGTGCCACATCGAGTAAGGACTCGCCGAGATGCGTGTCATCTCGCGCAGGGCGCGGCCACCGACATCAAGCAGCGGCGCTCCTTCGCCGAATTCATCCAGCAGCGAGGCCGCCAGGGCAGTCGAGATCATCTGCGGTAGATGGCTGATCCAGGCGCAAAGATGATCGTGCTCCGCGGCATCCATGCTGGCGATCCGCGCTCCGATTCTTTCCACCCACTCAACAAACTCGCCGCTCAGCCCGCCATAGATGTTCTGGCCGGGCAGCGGAGTGAAAAACCAGGTGGCGCCTAGAAACAAGTCAGGGTCGGCAAATTCCACGCCGGATTGTTCTTTCCCGGACATCGGGTGCCCGGCGAGGAAGCGCCGGCCTGCATTCCTTCCCAAGATCGCCTCCGCGCGCGCCACAACATCGGCCTTGGTGCTGCCCACATCGGTAAGCAGAGTGCGCGCAGAAAGCACCGGGCCGATGCGTTCAATAAGATCAATAATGCTCCCCACGGGAGTCGCTAGTAGAACGAGCTGGCTGCCGCGGATAGCGTCGGAGGGTCTTGTGCGTCCCTCATCAATCGCGCCTTTGTCACGGGCACGCTCCAGAACCGGCGCCCGATCGCAGCCTACAATGTGGCCCAAAAAATGATGCTTCTTCAGGGCCATGGCGAAGGAACCGCCAATCAGGCCGGTGCCGATGATGGTGATCTGTCGAATGGGCATGGATTATTTGATCACCGAAACGCACGCAGACACAAAGAAGAACTGGAAATTGTTGACTGTTGATGGAGCGCCCTTCGCCGCCAAGATCGTACCAACACGAGAGCAAACATGACCGCCAGTCCGAATGGCCCGCATTCAGGCGGGGACTGGCGACTAACCTGCACCGCCTGGGAGTGCAGGGCAAGATTTATTCAGGCGATCTTGCGTCACTCGAATGTGGCCGTCACGCAAGCCTGCTACATTAAGATTGCGGGGCAAGATTCCGTGCGTGCAAAGCCTTGGTTCTATGCTCAACTTGTGCTCTGGGTTCGCCCGTTACCGCTGAGATGAAAATGGAGCAGCGTTGTAAAATCAGGGGGACACAAACAAACTGGGCGCGTAGCTCAAACGGATAGAGCATCGGATTTCTAATCCGACGGTTGCAGGTTCGATTCCTGCCGCGCCTACCAGCTAAGCCGCTTTCAGCGCGCCGGGATTTTTCTTCGGCTCTTTTTCTGTATCAATACCAGATTCTTTTTCCGTGGCGGGAGCTACTGTCCCAGGGGTGAGTGTCCGATTCGCCTGACTCGGTGCCCCGGGAAGAGATTCCTGCTCTGTAACCGGAGACACCATCGCGGCGGAGATTGTCTCACCGCCCTGAATGGATGCACTCAAGAACGCTTGATGCTGGCTCACCGCCTCCACAGCGCTCACCAGATCCCTTCCCGCGTCCGATTTACACAGGTAACCTCGTCCTCCGGCGTTCAAGGCTTCCTGCACGACTGTCCTTGAATCGTGGAAGCTGAGAAAAAGGATTTCGATACTGGGGGCAAGTTGGCGGATAGTTCGCGCGGCTTCCAGGCCGTTCATTCTCGGCAAGTCTATATCCAGAATGACCACATCCGGTCGGAGTTCCGAGACCTTGATCACCGCTTCGGCTCCGTCCGATGCCTGTCCCACAACCAGCCACTCTGGCTGTTCCTGGAGTTTCGAACTCAACCCCCGCCTCACGGCGTCATTATCGTCCACCACGAGGATTCGAAGCACCGCCATAGCGCAAATCCTCAGCCAGTCCGAAATTACGGGAGACAAGGGGCGCGCTTAGAAAAGCTACTTTGCTCAACGTGGCGAAAACGCCTTGTGGCCCAAGAAGCACCGATAGGTTCTGGGTTCCCGAAATGTATGCAGGACATTGGATGTAGGCATGGCCAAAAGGGCTGTCCGCAAAAAGTCATTGCTTGCACTCCGAACCCCAAAAATATCCTTCGGATTTCAGGTCGAATTCCCAATTGTGTTGAGGAGGGCGTGTGACCTCTCGTGGGAGTATTTGGCGGATCTGGTTACTCGGTTGGGTACTGTCGGGGTCGTCGATGGTCGGTGCCCAGTTCACGCACGTCGACTGGCTTCGTGCCGCGGATCGTCGATCACGATGGAATCGAGAACAGGTTCGTGGGAAAGGCGTCGATGGTTTGGTACTGGTTCGGCGGAAAGTGGATCCAGCTTTCGGGCACGGACTGACGCTAGTGGTCGCAACAACCGCACGACAGCGGCGCGTAAACCGCCGCAGTTCAGCGGCATAACATCTGGCGCCCGGCCGCTCTTCTAGGTTGCAAAGCAAAAGAAATCCTTGTTGCGAAGTAGAGCCTCCACTCCGCTGACCACCTGCAGAACGTTTGTCTTGGACACAGCGCCTCGAATTCCGACTCTGCGGGCGATCTCCACAAGTGGTTGCGAAAGGTACATCGTAAGAAGCAAAATCGGAACCTTGGGAAAGAGCCTTGAGATTTCGCTAGCTGCTTCGCAACCGTTCATCTCCGGCATAACGAAGTCGATAACGACGAGATCTGGCGTTAGTTGCCGGCTCTTCTGAACGGCATCGCGCCCGTTAACGGCTTCTCCACAGATCTCCCAGCCCGAATGGGATTCGAGCAGGTTGCGGAGTCCCTGTCGTATAGGGGGACTGTCATCGGCAATCAGAATGCGAGTCATGAGTACCTCGATTCGACTCAGCGAATTCACCGGGGCGCTGGCGCGAGGTATCAGTCGTGGGCGAGAGGTGAATGGGAACCACTCGGAGACAAGCCGATAACAACACCGTAAAGGCGGCGTCCGGCCGCAAGGAGTTGTCACGCCCCGGTGACAACCATTACTACGCTGACACTAATGGTGATTAGGGTCAATACAGTGATTGCCCTAGAGAGGTTGGCTTGATCTGATAGGGTAATGCCCGGCGGAAACCGTCACAATTCGTGACAACTCCTTCATTTCAATAGCGGAACGGTGCTCAGGCGGGACAGAAGAGCATCTGGGGCCAAACACTGTCGGGAGAGTCATCGAGGCGCCAGTACAGACGAACTGCAGGCGATAGATAATTCTTTGCAAAACCCGCATCTCCACAAAATCAAGTTGATGCCGCGACGTTATGGGCCGCAGCACCACACCTGCGGGGAGGTGCTTCTTTCGGAAGATGGAGCAAAGCGAACGCCACGAGCGCACCCACTGTAGTCGAGCCGTCTCTCCACTAGAGATAAGGTTTCTGGAGAGGAGCCAACCTTGGCGCGCTGGCTGCATCCAAATGACGCTGGACCGCCGTCGTAGGTTTGCCAGCCTTCTTTCTTGAACCTGACTTACGATGGCGGCTCAGTCCAGCATCCAGACGCCGACCTCGTTCTTGAATCTCACAGTTAAGTTGGCTTTCAAGGAATCGCTAGCCAAGGACCGCGCGATCAGTAGGCGAGACTGGTCGCCTCAGGGTTCTACGCGGCAGTCTCTTGATTCACAAAAGAAGGTTTCCTGCCCGCTGTAGGACTTCGACTGCCGGCACCCAACTACCGGCAGATCGCGGGTAAATACAGTGAATACTGTAGGTTCGCCGAAAGCAACTTCGCTGTGGGGCTTCCAGCACAGCGTGGGACCGTCCCGACCGACGGCAAGGGTGCCCAGCTCACAGTGAATCGCCTGGAACTTATTCTCATTTTATTAACAGAAATGGTATATCGTGCTTCTTCACATAGAGTACGACAGGCCCAACCGGTGCATGCAGGTCAAATCAGCACTGTGCTCGTCGCTATCTTTCTCGCGCGGGCGACAGCAGAAGGGAGAGTGGCAAATGATCGAGCAGCTGCAAGACTGGATAGAGAAGTACAGAGCCGCTCTTCTGGAGACACGCCCAGACAAGCTATCGGAGCGTATCCAAGAAGCTAGTATGGCGATTAAAGTGCGGGAACGGGAGTTGCAGACGAAGACGGTCAACGCCGCTGATTGGCAGGTCCTCGAAGATGCCCGCAACACTTTGAACGTCCTCCGCAGAAACGACGGGTGAACTAACAGCAGTCGAAAGGTAATCTCATCACGAGTGCCGCTGACAGCGTAGAGGGCAGAAGTTCGGATTCGTGTGTTTCAAGAAGCTACCTGAATTGTTATTTGCCGCGCAGAGCGGGAGCCGGCAATAAAGGCCGGGGCTTGTGCTCGCAATTGGGAGTGTTGATGCAGGAATCGGACAGCATCAGGCGCTCGACGGGTTTGCCGCTAATTATGTGCGAGTCGATGATCTCGTCCACATCGGCGGCCGCTACGCCGCCATACCAGATGGCATCGGGGTAGACGACCAGGTTGGGTCCGTGCTCGCACTGGTCGAGGCAGCCTGATTGGTTCGCGCGCACTTTCCCCTTCAGGCCACGCTCGGCCAATTTCTGCTTAAAAAGCTTCTGGAGGCCGGCTGCTCCGCCGGGATCACAGCAGCCGCGGGGATGTCCCACTGGCCGTTGATTGCCGCAGATAAAGATGTGTTTCTCAAACTTCGCCATCCAGACAATGTACAAGATTTGGAGCTTTTGGGCGGAGAATGCAAAGCTGCTGGGTTCGTGGCCGCGCAATTTAGAACCATCGGCATCCAGTCTGGAATAACATGAGGACATGAGCACTCACGCATACCGAACAGAGCGAGACCACTGGCCTCTATTGCCACTAGAGGAATGGGAGGAGACCTATCACACGCTTCACATGTGGACGCAAATTGCGGGTAAAGTTCGACTCGCGCTCAGTCCGCTGATGAATCACTGGTGGGAGGTTCCGCTCTATGTCAACGCTCTTGGATTGACGACTTCTCCCATCCCGTATCGGGGAGAAATTTTCGAGATTCAGTTTGATTTCGTCCATCATCAGCTCATCATCCAGACCAGTCAAGGCTTAAGCACGACGATCGCTTTGGAGCCGCGTTCCGTCGCTGACTTTTACAGGGAGTTCATGGCGGCCTTGCGCTCGCTCGACATCGCGGTGAAGATCTGGACCTCGCCGGTCGAGGTTCCCAACCCGATTCCTTTCGAACAGGATTCAGAGCATGCCTCCTATGATGCTGACTCGGTAAATCGTTTCTGGCGAATTCTTGTTTTGGCGGACACGATATTTAAAGAATTCCGGTCTTCCTTTCTGGGTAAGAGCAGCCCGGTTCATTTCTTCTGGGGCAGCTTCGATCTTGCCGTAACCCGTTTTTCAGGACGCCGTGCACCGGAACGCGACGGGGCGGACCCAATTACGCGGGAAGCGTATTCGCATGAGGTAATCAGTGCGGGATTTTGGCCAGGCAGTGGCGACATCCGTGGGGCAGCTTTCTATTGTTATAGCGCGCCAGAGCCATCAGGACTTGCTCAGTATCCTATTCGTCCTGCAGGTGCTTTTTATCATCCAGGATTGCGTGAGTTTCTTCTGATGTACGACGACGTTCGCAGTGCTTCCTCGCCCAAGGCGGCGCTACTCGATTTCCTGCAAAGCACCTACGAGGCAGGCGCTAGCCTCGCGAAATGGGATCGGCGGGAGCTGGAACGGCCGCCTGCTTAACCCCGGGGCATAATTGTCGATGCGGGGCTCAGTCCATCAGCGGCACCATCGGCTTTTCACCTTGACAGAATGTAGCCACTCTCCGCAGGCCGCCTCGTCGCTCGCCCACCAACAACACTGGGCCATAACAGTAGACGGCGTGCCCAGTAGCCGCGAAGTACCAGCGCCCGCCTTTGCGGGTAACCTGGCTGATGTGGTCATTGGGTGCACGCGGAGGCGGCGTCAGCTTCGGAAGGGGTAAGCACAATAGCAAGGCTAGGGTCAGAGCCTTCATGGGGGATCCTACGCGGACTGAAAGCTTAAATTCTAAATAGTGATCAGAGCTCTGCGCTCGTCGTTCGTGTCCGAAGTTGGTTTCGGCGGCTTCTGAGGCGCCGATCTATGGGTCTTGCCTCCTCCATTGCGCTTGCTGTTGGCGTTGTCTCCCGGAGTCACCGGCGACGCAGGAGACTGCGAGTGAGATTGAGCATCATTTTTTTGCCTGTTTATTCTGACCCTCATGGCGGAAAGTTCAATGCTGTCTCCGAATAGCTGCCGTAGCAGTCCGCGCTGCACCTGAATCGTCTCGTTTTGTTCGACGACCAGCAGCGTCAGCAGACCGTAGGAGATCAGGAACAGAAGCGTAAGGAGCGGAAGCATGCTGCGCTTCGGCTTAGGTAGGGCATTCGCGTCACCGAACACGGTCGTCAAGTTGGCCCCCGAAGGTTGCCCCGACGCAGCAGGCACAATGGCGATTGCAGCTTGGGAACCAAAGGAGGCAGCGTGTGTAATTCGTTGCAGTGTTTCGAGTTCGGCGTTATTCGCTGTATCCGCTTGAGCGAGAACACGTGCAACTCATTGCACATTCAATGCAGGCAATCAGTAACCAATATACGTGTTACTAAATATTTGTTACCAACTGGTAGGTGGCTTCCTTCACTTCCCCGTCCAGCGCGGCAGAGCTTACGGGAAGCAGAAATGTGCGGGTGAGATTACTTTCCCCCCAACACCAGCTTAGCAATCGTCGCCAACTGCATGTTGGACGTCCCTTCATAAATCTTGCCAATCTTCGAATCGCGCCAGTACTTCTCCACCGGGTAATCCTTGGTGAAGCCGTATCCGCCGTAAATTTCGATCGCGAGGGAGGTCACGCGCTCCGCCACTTGGGAACAGAAGAGCTTGGTCATAGCGGCTTCTTTGACGAAGTTGACGCCAGCGTCCTTCATGCGGGCCGCGTTATACACCATCAGGCGTGCGGCCTCGACCTCCGTGGCCATCTGCGCCAGTTGGAACTGAATACCCTGAAATTCAGCGATGGCTTTACCAAACTGCCGGCGTTCCTGCGCGTATTTGGAGGCGTATTCCCAGGCGCCGCGAGCAACGCCGGCCATCTGTGCGCCAATGCCAATGCGGCCTTCGTTCAGCGTCTCGATCGCAATCCTGTAGCCTTTGCCCACTTCCCCGAGCACGTTGGCATCGGGCACGTGGCAGTCTTCCAGGATCAGTTCGCAGGTAGAGGAGGCGCGAATGCCTAGCTTGTCTTCCTTCTTGCCGACGGTGAAGCCGGAAAAATCTTTCTCGACAATAAAAGCCGTAATGCCTTTGTATCCAGCCGCGGGATCCACCGTAGCAAACAGAATGAACAGCCCGGCTTCTTTGGCATTGGTGATCCAGAGTTTGTGACCGTTGAGTACATAGTCGCTGCCCTTCAGTTCCGCCCTAGTCTGCAAGGCAAAAGCATCTGACCCTGAGCCAGCTTCGCTCAATGCGTAGGCGCCACACAGTTGAGAAGCCATCCGCGGCAAATAGCGTTTTTTCTGCTCTTCCGTGGCCCAGCGCAGCAACGCATTGTTGACCAACGTATTCTGGACGTCAACCACAACGCCCGCGGACGCGTCCACTCGCGAGAGTTCCTCGACGGCAAGGATCGCCTCGAAAAATTTGCCGCCGCCGCCACCGTATTGCTCAGGGATCTCAATGGCCATCAGCCCGAGCTGAAAAAAATCGTGAATGAGATCCTTGTCGAAGACTCCTTTCTCGTCCATTTCCTTGACGATCGGGCGAATCTTATCCTCGGCAAATTGACGGACGTTGTCGCGGAAAAGAATTTCGTCCTCGCTGAAAGTGGTAAGCGGCGCTGGGCTGGGTGCGGCTTGCAAGGTGGTGTCGGGCATATCAAATACCTGGAGGAAAGGGGAATGGCAAACCAATGATTTTAGCACTTGTAGCGCCGGCATCCCGCCGGCTGGATCGAAGGCATCTTGCCCTCGACTCTGCAGGCGAGATGTCTGCGACAGTTACTGATACTGCCGCGCGACGAAGGTGTATGGCGGGAGATTGAGAGGCGTGAGTTCAGTCTCGGCTGGCGGAATGCACCAGCTTCAGTCCGTCGGCCTGCAGAATGCGTTGGATCTGATTTCGGGCGTGGATGGCCCATGGGCCGGTTGTGTCCAGCTTGGCGTAGGCGCGCCAGTGCTTGAGCGCCTGCCGCGGCTCTTTGATTTTCTCGTAGGCCAACGCGAGATTGTAATGCGCATCGGCATAAGTGGGAGCGAGCTGAAGCGCCGTCCTGTACGTCTGGACAGCTTCCGATACGCGGCCCGTTTCGTCGAGCACGTTCCCTAAGTCGAAATAGGCGAGCGAATAACGGGAGTCAATTTCAATGGCCCTGCGGTAGTGCTTTTCGGCCAGCACATACTCCTGGCGGTTATAGTAGAGCGTGCCGAGATTGATATGTGCGGCGGCGTGATTAGGCTCCATTTCCAACACTCTCTCGTAAGTCGCAATGGCCTCCAGTTGGGTGCCAGGCTCTTCTTCCAGCACAATGCCACGGGCAAATAGTTCAGCCGCGCTGGCCGCGATTAACTCGGGTCTGGGTGGAGGTGCAGTTTTCTTCTGGCTGGAGACGACCCGCTCTCTCGGAGCGAAATCGAACATGAACTGACCAGCAATGGGCTCAACCAGTTTGCCATCGTGGCGGAAAGCGACGCGATGGCCGGTGGTGTAGGCGCCGGCCTCAAGCAGGGGATTCTCCATGCCCGCGACTTGCTTCAGCATGGCATCAAGCGATTGCCGGATCACCGCCGGACGGACTTTCTTGGCGCACAGATCGCGAACTTTTTTGATTTGCAGGAGATCGAAAAACGAATAGCTTTCGGCGGCGGCTACCAGTCCGGCTTTTTCCCAATTCGCCAACTGACGCGCCGTGAGCCGAAGGATACGCAGCAAATCCGCTCGACGATATCGGTACACGGTTGTTAGGGGTCTTACTGTGTGTATTATCAGGAAGTTAATGCCTTAAACGCAAGCAGAAACTGTGTGGAAATCGAGGGAGATAACAGGAAAACGGGAATATATCAATGCCGGCCATCGCAGTTGAAGGCGAGCCCTTTGACTTAGGCTTATTTGGTCCCCGTTATTGATAGCTGTTCGGGCACCACAGGATGGGCGTGGTCTGGCTCACATCAAAATTATCGATTAAGGATTCCTGCACGAAAACCCAATTCCCATTCTGGTTCACTAGAAGCCGCGTATCTGGGCCAGAAATTTCCCTCCTTGCACCTGATATCAGGAATTCGCTGTCGAGCAAGCGATCCAGAACTCCCGCCAAAATGGAACGAGCGCCCTAGATCCCGCTCAGGACCGTGGGGCGCTCGTTGAACAGCCCTCCCCCAGAACTGCTCGCCCTAAACATAATTTCGTTTCTGATCTGCGTAAATGGCACTACCGTGGTAATTCGGTAGGCACAGGTGGGCTAAATGGTTTGCTGTATAGGTCTCAGTGAATTTGTTGCGGTTGCTGTAAGATGTCAGGTGATATCCAACGTCATTTTTGCTTTGGCATCTGAGCGTCCGCATCTCGGATTCCGCACGCACCCGAAGGTTGGATTGTCATGAGAGTTCGCCATATCGTCGTGTTGATCCTGTTGGCGGTGAACCGCACTGCTGGCGCTACAGGCGAAGAGAACGAGCTCTTTGTCACTATTCCGGTGGTTGACACATCTGCTGCGGGAAGTCCGGTCAAGAGCACGGGAACCGTGCGCTTTTCCGAAGACGCTGAAAAGGGTAGAGTGGTGTGTTCGTTTGAGTGCGAAATACAATCAACCAACATCTCACAACAGCCAATCGTGCTGCTGGTGATCCGGCAAGAGGTTCGCTGCCCCAGCGGCCGGATCGTTCGCCGCCTTATCGAGTATGAGCACCTCTTCGAACCGGAACCGCTTGATCCGGGTAAGGCCGAAGTCGAGCCTGCTGAGCACTGTCAGGGAAGAAGGACGGAGCCTGCCTTATCGAGGGCTGATACCCCGGGTGCTGAGACCACGACACTTTACGCAGAGTTCCGCGATGGCACAACATTCGGTGACAAGAAGTACGTGCTTCATGTACGCCAGATACGTAAGGGCACGCTGAAGATCCTACGGAAGTTGGAAGAGGCTTACGCCACCCACGGAGAGAGACAATTTCTCGAAGAGTTATTCCGCCCACCCGATCCTCGGGAAATCCGAGAGGCGTCCGCTGTTAACGACTTATTTATACAGCCGTTGCGCCGGGTTCAAGAGGAACATGGAACGGCAGAGGCAATCAGGGCAGTGCAGCAAAAACTCTCGAATGCTGAGGAGAAGCTCACGCTCGTGGGAAAATGAATGGCGGGACATTTCAGGCAGACTACAGAAATTGCTGTATTGACATGACTAGTGACAAGAGTATTCTATCCAAATTCCATTAAAATTTAGATTGGAGACGGAGTGTTCAATGAACTACGACTTCTTCCAGGTCAGTGCGGGAGATGTTTTTGAAGATTACACGGGGCTAGCCGTGGAAGTCGGTGATATTGACGTTTACAATCAGATTCATTGGGATGTACTCGAAGGGCAAGATGAGGATGGCGCCACCTCCGGTGAAATGTCCTACGAGGAGTTCATAACTCGCTTCCACAGGATCGGACACAAGCCGCACAAAGTTGCTTAGCGCGATTGCGACCAAGTCGGGAGGCTCGATATGGAGTCCTTTTGTCCCGACATCGGCACCGACAAACTAACAAACTAATGGATGTCGGAATGCTTTATCCTCTTCTGCACAGGGCGCTTGCAGTGCGGACAGTGTGTTGGCTCGTCGTGTTGAAAGAACGTCAAATCACAGACAGAGCAGAGCCAAATAGACCCATGGTCTGTAGCAGCTTTCTCCTCGAGGATGACCACTTCCACAAACATGAACTGAGTTCTCTCAAACGAAAATTGCAGCCCTTGTTGCTGCGACAGGATTCGTTCAGACCAGCCGCGTTGCGAACTTGCTTAGATACTCTTGGCGACGATCTTCAAGAGCTTTGTTCAGTTGGCGGAGAAGTTCCAAAACTTTCTGCGGATCGTGTTCGGCTCTGGCCGCTCGCGATAGTTCTCGCCACTCGTCGGACTGAATATTACAAATAGCGTTTTCCATTTGGACCTGCGCTGTTCTCGCTATCCCATTGCAGTTAGCATGCCACTACGATTTCATTAGGCTTAGACCCTGGAGGGTAGATAAGACTGGAGATTCTTGCAAAAGGAGGCGCAATCCGTTCCTACAGGCGGGACTGTAGAGCTCGTCAGAATTTCCCCTTAGAAAGGGCTTTCTGGTGGCATAAATTGCCCGCTGGAACGTGCAGCAACATCATAATCTTGGCATTATTCTAGCGGCACGCGAAGACGCATGGTGTCTAGAGGAAAGAACGGAGGAAAGAAAATGAAGAGACAAACGAGCGTGCTATGCACCCTGGCTCTGCTGGTGGGTTCACTCCCCGTGTTATTCGCGCAAGGAACTCAGCCTTCGCAGCCAGTCGACCCGACGGCTCAGGCTCCAGCAACTCCGGCTCCGGAGCCTGCTACTAAGCAGCGACCGGATAAACCGAAGCAAGGCCAGCCAGACGAGCCCTCAAATTCACAAGCTTCCGATTCGAGAGCGGCAAGGGTCTTTATGGGAACCATTGTCAATGATCGGGGTACTTACGTCTTGAAATCAGCAGACGTCAAATTCGGGCTTGACGACCAACGGGAAGCTAAGAAGTACGTAGGAAGAGATGTAAAAGTAACTGGGCGACTGGATAAGACCAGCAACGTGATTCGTGTCGAAAATATTGAAGAGTCGCCCTCGATGTAGTCGAAAGCGATGGTTCGTGCTTGAGCTGAAATGGGGAGCGAAAAGGCAATCCGAACGCAAAGTACGCAACTGCTGTAGCAGTGGGCGGCACGCCTCGACAGGTTACGGGAAACAGTTTGTCACGTTGCGGGGGCGCATGTCTTCAGCACCGCCGTAAGCGGCCGGTACCAACCATACGGCACGTCTGAAAGGCGGGCTCTCCCACAATGGCACCCCCGTCTCAGTTTCTGCAGCCTGGTGGGCCGTTTTAAAGCCCGCTCTGTTGTAATTTGCCGGTGAGATTTTCAAAGACCAGACTTGATTATGATCACCGTGGCATCATCATGCAGTCCCGTTCCGTTCGCAAAAAAGCGTACATCTTCGAGAAGACCTTCCGTCGAGCTGTCCGCCCGTCGCACATGATCCCTGAGACGAACATCACCGTACTCTTCCTGCTGCGGGTTCATGGCCTCGGTGATTCCGTCACTGTAGAACAGAAGCCGCGAACCTTCGGCCAGATGCACTCTGGTCTCGGAGAAGGAACCGAAGCCTAGTCCCAACGGTATACCGGCTTCCGTCTCCAAGAAACGTGCTTCGGAAACAGTTACCAGGAGTGGCCGTAAGTGACCCGCATTGGCAAAGGTTAGCATGCGATTTGCCGGGTCCAACACCGCGTAAACCATAGTGACGAATCTGCCGCTTGGGAAATCGTCCACCAACAATCGATTCAGCCGGGTCAGCACTTCTCCGGGAGTGCAGCACGCTTCCGCAAGGGAACGCAGCATCCCACGCGTGGCGGACATCAACAACGCGGCTGCCATTCCTTTCCCGGAAACATCTGCCAAAACCAGACCCCAGCGGCCATCTTCCATGGGAATGAAGTCATACCAGTCACCGCCCACTGCACCGGCGGGAATCGATAATCCAGAAATGGCAAATCCGGGAACGTAGGGTGAACTTTTCGGAAGCAGCGCCTGCTGGATAGTGCGCGCCTCCTGAGCCTCACGGTCCATCGTTTCTCGTGCCTGCCGTTCCCGCTGGAACAGACGCGCGTTGTGTACCGCGACTGCAATGTGGCTGCATAGCGCTTGCAGAATTCTCAATTGCTCCTGAGGAAACGCGTCCAACTCAGGATGTGAGGCGGTAAAAACACCCACTAACTGTTGTCCAACCTGCAGAGGGATCGCTACTTCCGAAAGGGTGCTTTCTTCGCAGCCGATGTAATAGGGATCAACGCGAACATCCGGTGCGTAGCGCATCTGCCCGGTGGCAGCAACGTAGCCCACCATCCCCTCTTTTCCCACCTTCAGCCGATGTCCCTTACCGTACATGGTGCAGCCATGCACGCCGGCGACGACCAGTTCAGCCCGATCCTCATCGTGCAGGAAAATGTTGGCCTCCAGGCAGCCAAACGAGGACGCTACGTCATTGACAATTTGATCGATGAGCTGATCGAGGTCGAGGATCGAAGTGATCTTCTTGGCTGCCTTTTCCAGTTTCAGCAAGTCCTGTACCTGGTCAATTTGCAATGCCCGGGCGGGTGGGTAAACGGTAGTGGCGGTTCTGGGGCTAGTTGCCATTTGCTCGGCCCTCCTCGAAATCGCCGAATGCAAGAAGAGCGGGCACTCGCGCTTGTAAGTTTGATGAGGCGGCGCCAAATTACGACTCTTTTTTCGGCTGTGGCGAAGTGTGTTTAGCGGCCTCTGTGCGCTGCCGCTTAATTTCTTCCAAGCGCTCTCGAACCCGTTTTTCCAGGCCTTCACTCGTGGGTTCGTAATAGATTCGGTTGCGCAGGTTGTCAGGCAGACACTGCATATCGGCGACTTTTCCCTTGAGGTCGTGGGCGTAGCGGTAGCCTTCCCCGTAGCCAAGTCCTTTCATGAGGCCGGTAGGTGCATTGCGCAGATGCAGAGGGACGGGTTCTGCCGCGGTTCGTTCCACATCCTGCTGCACCGCGTCATAAGCGGTGTAGAGCGCGTTGGATTTTGGAGCGATCGACAGGTACACCACTGCCTGGGCCAGCGCGAGGTTGCCTTCAGGCATGCCAATGAAATCCACGGCGTCGCGCGCGGCCATGCATAGAGAAAGTGCCTGCGGATCGGCGAGACCAATGTCTTCAACAGCCATGCGCACTACGCGACGCGCGATGTATAGCGGATCTTCGCCAGCTTCCAGCATCCGTCCCAGCCAGTACAGCGCTGCATCGGGGTCGCTATTCCGCACGGATTTGTGCAGAGCCGAGATCAGGTTGTAGTGTTCTTCGCCGGCTTTGTCATAGAGCAGGACCCGTTTCTGCAGGGCATCCTGCACGATTTCGTCCGTGATCTCCGCGTCGACTTCTTTCCCCGAACGCTCGCGTGCCAGTGCGGACGCTACCTCCAGCACGTTGTATGCACTGCGCGCATCTCCGCTTGAGTAACTCGCGATTTTTTGCAAAGAATGGTCGGTAGCCCGCAGCTTCAGCCTACCCAGGCCGCGCTCTTCATCAGCTAGAGCCCGCTTCAGCAGCACGACAATTTGATCTTCCGTCAGCGGCTTGAGAACGTACACACGGCAGCGGGAGAGCAGTGCGGAAATGATCTCAAAGGATGGATTCTCCGTGGTTGCCCCGATTAGCCGGATGTTGCCCTTTTCCACGTGCGGCAGGAATGCATCCTGTTGCGCCTTGTTGAAGCGATGGATTTCGTCGATGAAAACGATGGTCCGCGTGCCGTACTGGCGTGCGCGCTCGGCCTCTGCCATGACCTGCTTGATTTCCTTTATTCCGGAGAGCACGGCGGAAAATTCGAGGAACTCCGCCTTTGTCATGTGCGCGATGATCTTGGCCAGTGTGGTCTTGCCGGTGCCGGGCGGTCCCCAAAAGATGAGCGAACCCGTATCGTCCCGCTCGATCTGGGTGCGCAGCGGTTTCCCGGGCGCGATTAGGGGTTCCTGGCCAACAAACTCGTCGAGTGTGCGCGGACGCATGCGGTCGGCCAGCGGCCTGGTGCGGTCCGGCGCGCCTTCATCACTCGGCATGGGTTGGAACAAGCTCATGGGTCTTCTGAATGTTGATTATCGACTGAATGCACCCCAAGTGATTTTCCGAAATCGAAAATCAACAATCGATCGAAAATCAACAATTACTTTCTTTGCCTGGCTATCTCATACAGCAAAATGCTCGCCGCCACCCCCACGTTCAGCGACTCTACTTGTGGCGCATGGGGGATAGCGACTAATTCGTCCATTTGCGCCATGAATTCGCGCGGCACGCCCGCTCCCTCGCTGCCCACAAAAACCACGATCGCACTTGAGAACGCAACTCGATCTAGCGGGAGGCCTTTGTGCGACGAGGTTGCGACCAACCGAAATCCGTGTTCGCGCAGTTGGGGAATGACCTCGGCGAGTTTCACTTGTATGACCGGGAGCCGAAAGATCGATCCCGCGGACGCCCGTACCACCTTAGAGTTAAAAGCGCTGACGGTCCCGTCTCCGAGGAGCACTCCGGCAGCGCCGAACGCCTCGGCCGAGCGCAGGATCGTCCCCAGATTGCCCGGGTCTTGCACTCCAGCGAGCGCCAGAAGTGGACCGGCCTGAGCTTTCTCCAGCAGGATCTTCAGCGGGCTCTCACGCCATTGCACCAGCGCTGCGACACCCTGGGGCGTCTCGCTGGGGACAACTTCGGTGAACAATTTTTGCGGCAGAACGAGCGTTTCTACGTGTGCGCCGATCTGCGGCAGCAGACGTTCCGCCTTCACGATCGCCGCTTCGCTGAAGAATACAGCCCGGAACCGAAGCCCGCTGCGGATGGCCTCTTCCACGATCCGAAGGCCTTCGATAGCACAATATCCATCCTTCGTCAGCTCGCCCCTCTGGAATGCGCGCCGCAGTTCCTTCAATAACGAATTGTGCCGGCTTTCAATGCGCCGCAGACGCTCCCGCGAGGGGGAGGCGGCGGGCCTTAAAGCGGCATTTTTCTTCACTTCTGCCAAGCTGGATCAGCATACTACGCTGGTTTGGGTGGTGTCCGGACACCATCATGGTTTGGCTCGGCTTGCAGCACTTCTCCATGTTATGGTAGGGTTCGCCATCCCAAGGCAGCCTTGGAAGGAAACTTAGTGCGCGCGGAAATTGTCAAGATTAGTTCCGACAACCCGGAAGTTTCACTGGTGAAATACACGGCCGAGCAGATTCGCGCCGGTCAGGTCCTGGGGATGCCGACGGATACCTTTTACGGCTTGGCCGCGGATCCCTTCAATCTACGCGCGGTCGAGCGCGTGTACGAAATCAAATCGCGCTCCCGGCACAAGCCGCTATCACTACTTATCGAGAGCGTGGACCAGGCCGAGCAACTGGCCCGTCCCCTGCCCGAGGAATTCTACAAACTGGCACGCCGCTTCTGGCCGGGGCCTCTGACTATAATCGTGAAGGCCGCTTCACGCCTGCCGCTGAAAGTCACCGCCAACACGGGCAACGTCGCCCTGCGAGTGCCTGCCGCCAAGATTCCTCTAGAGGTGGTGAAAGCCGCGGGAATTCCCATCACAGCGACTTCCGCTAACCTGAGTGGCGCCGCCGAATGCACCAGCGCACAGCAGGTGAGCGATCAACTGATGGACCGCATATCGATCATCGTGGATGGAGGGACTTCGCCGCGCGAAGTGGCCTCCACCATCGTCGATCTGACCGATGACGAGGCCCGCTGGCGCGTGCTGCGGGAAGGCGCTATTCCCACTGCTGAGATCTCTGAGTTTTTCGCGCAGGGATGAACGAGTTAGCAACGAACCGGCTTTCACGCAGCCATTGGATCTGGCGGGCGATGGGGCTGGTCACGTTGGCGGCTGGTGTCCTTATAGCTGCAACCGCGGTGCGCATTGTACGCGTGGCATCGCGAGCGGATCTCCGGCCAGCGGATGCTATCGTCGTCTTCGGCGCCGCAGAATACGCAGGCCACCCCTCTCCCGTGTACCGCGCCCGCCTGGATCATGCCTACGACCTCTTCCAGCGTGGCATTGCCCCGGTGGTCATCACGACCGGCGGTTTCGGTTACGATCCCGATTTCAGCGAAGGCGGGGTCGGACGCGACTACCTGATGCATCGCGGCATCCCTGAGCGCAGTCTGATCGCGGAAACTCAGAGCTCACACAGCGCGCAGTCCGCCGTACGGGTTGCTGTCATCATGCATGCTAACGGGATGGGCAGTTGCGTGGCGGTGAGCGATGAGTACCATGTTTTTCGCATCAAGGAATTGTTGGAGCACCAGGGACTCAAGGTCTACGTCGCACCCCGTTCTGGCTCCCGCCCGCATACGCGCTGGCAACGCTGCTTGGCCTTGCTACGCGAATCTGTCAGTTATCTGTTATGGCGGCTGCACCTTCCGGTGTAGAAACCCGGTCGAGAATCAAAGTGGGACATGAGCAACCGCGATGTGAACGGTCTTCGAACTCGTCCATGCGCACCTGCCTACTGGAGGGCGATACTCGTCAACCGACAATCCGTGATCCAAGAATCGACAATCGGCAATTCTCACCAACCCATTCTCTCCCGCAGCGAGGTGATATGAGCTACGTGGTGCCGCCCATGCCATGAATAGAGCGCCACGTTCTTTTCCAGACTGACAACGCCTAGATCGGGATGACGGAAGGTGCGCTTCCAATCTTCCGACTTCATCGAGCGCAACATCAGTACCCATCGCTTGTGCAACGAATCGAGGAGCGCCAGAGAAAGCTCGATGGGGGCTGTTTTTGCTTCCTGCAATTCTGCCCATCGATCTTCGTAGTAGGGCTTGATGGTGGGTTCATCTTCGGTTAGAGCCAGTTTGAAGCGAACATAAGAATTCAGGTGACTGTCTGGCAGATGGTGCACCACCTGGCGCACGGTCCAGCCACCGGGACGGTAGGGAGTATTGAGCTTCTCCTGTGAAAGCCCCTGCACTGCAGCGCCCAGCTTGGCCGGCGTCTGCTCGATATCATCAATGAACTTTTGGCGGTCTGTTTCTGTAGAAGAACCGTCGAAGGTGAATTTTCCGATCGGATACCGCAAGTCGCTCATGTGTGCCTCCGCGGAAATTAAAGCATAAACGTTAGATGAGGGCTTGCAGAGACCTACCGGAGCAGTGCCATGACCCTCACTGGCCCGCCCGAGCCCCCTTCGAGCTTCATCGGCGCCACTACGACGATAGCTCCTGTCTCCGGCGTCCGATCGAGGTTAGTAACGTTTTCCAGATGGTAAAGACTGCGAGCCAGAGTGTACTGGTGCACCTCAAAATTCTTTGACGGACCATAGTCCACGCTGAGGGTATCGATTCCTAACCCGAGCACGTTCCGGCCTTCGACCAGAAAATGTGCAGCATCGACGGAGTATCCCGGGAAGTGCATGACGCCCTTGCCGTCCGCATCGCGATAGTCCTTCTCAGAATCCCATCGTGATGCCCATCCGGTGCGCGCCATGACCACCGCCCCGAAAGGCATCTGGCCATTCTTTTGCTCCCATTGCGCGATGTCTTCGACCGAAAGTCGATAGTCCGCATTGTTGCGAACCTTGCTGCTGATATCGATCACAACCAGCGGCGCAATCAGCCTCTCCGGCGGAATCTGATCGACGGTCCAACTGCCTGGAGCGAAATGCGCTGGAGCATCAATATGCGTGCCGAAGTGTTCCGGCAGGGAGATATTGCGGGCGTAGTAGTGATCCTTCTCGATGGTCGCGACCGTTTTTACTTGGTAGGCAGATTTCTCCGCAAGCTCGTAAGTTGGGACCTTCTCGTTGACGCTATGCGTCAGGTCGACGACGCCACGAAACCCGGCGGGTTGCACCGGATCGGCGTGCCGCTGCCCAAACAGCAACAATCCTACGGCCAGCGCGCAACCAATAACAAACGTAAGAAACTTCATTACTCTTCTGCCGATCCGTCTCAAGCAATCCAGTCAGTTGCAATTGAGAAGGGTTCTGGTGGAAAAAGGAGAAGCAAACCCAAACTACCTTATTCGGATGCATCCTCGTTCTGGATGGTTCTTTAATTTTCGCCTGCAGGGATCAGATGTTCAACAAACCGACGGACATGGGCCGATGGGTTATTGGTTGCTGTCAACCCAGAAGTTAGGATAATAGGAAGGCAAGAAGAGCTGCTATTCCGGTACTGAGGAAATTGACTCCATCGTTGTTGAGAACACGCTTGCGCTCCAGGGATGCACCAAGCAGGCTATCGGCCAACATGCCTGCAATGGCTGCCGCGGCGCATAACCCAGACGAACTTTTAGGCAGCAGGCCTGTGACCACGCACACAACCGTCACCAGCGACGCTGCCACAACTCCCGCCGCCGTTCCGGCGACGCTGATTCCGCCATCCGTGCCTGCCGGCACTTGTTCCCAGGTTGTGATCAGATTTGCATTCGCGCTCATAGCCTGTCCATATTCGCTGGATACAGTATCGGCCGCCGCCTCCGCCAGCGCCGCTGCACATGCCAAGAGGAAAACCTGATCACTTCGGATCGAGAAGAGCACCGCGCAGAAAGCTGCGACCCCCAAATTAGCGAGCACCTGGGAGGCCGTCCTCCCATCCCGTCTCTCAGCCGTTCCACGGCGCAGTTTGCGTGCGTAACCCAATCGTGTGCTGATCCATGTCAGCAAGAAAACTGAAAACAGGGCGAGGAACGCACCCAGCCCAGCGCTGGCATAGAGCAAGAAGGAAACCGCCGCTCCTGCCACAGCACCGGAGGCGCTGACGCCCCGTATCAAGCGGGCCAGCATGGCGAACCCGACTGTCACTGCGACAGCCATCCACACACGCGCGCCACCAGTTGCTGCCCAGCCGCCGATTTCGCTGATTGAAGCCATCACATTTCCCAGCATGGCAACTCGTAATCCGGGTTGCAAGTAGGGCATATACATACAACATAGTGTGCCCTTTTGCCACTATGTGCTACTGGTCGTGGGTTTGGGTTCGTATTCTTGATACTCAATGCTGCATCAAAACGGGGGTTGTAGGCTAAACTTTCTACGCTGGCGCGGCTCTCTCTGGCGCCGGATCGATTCGGGGTGAACTATGGCAGCTTCAGTCTGGTCTGGTTACCTAACCTTCGGTTTGATCTCCATGCCGGTGCGTCTTTTCTCCGGCGCGCGCAGTTCGGGAGTTTCCTTCCACATGCTGCATCGCGACGATTTGCATCGCATCAAGCAGCAGCTTTATTGTCCTGCCGACAACCGCGTAGTGGAGCGCAGCGAAATCGTCAAGGGCTACGAGTATCGCAAGGACGAATACGTCGTCATCGAGCCCGAGGAGATCAAGAAGATCGAGCCCAAGACCGCCAAGACGATGGAAATCCTCGAGTTCGTGAAATCCACCGAGGTCGATCCCGTTTACTTCGAGTCCTCATACTACATGCTTCCCGAGGAGGCCGGTCGTCGCCCCTATGCCCTCCTCACGCGGGCTCTAGAAGAAAGCGAATTTGTCGCCATCGCGAAGCTAACCATGCACAACCGCGAGTACACGGTTTTCCTGCGTCCTTATGACGGCGGCATGATGCTGCACACCATGTACTACGCTGAGGAGGTGCGTGAGGTAAAGGATTTTGGCCGTCCCGACGTAGAACTCAAAGAAGCGGAAGTCAAAGTTGCCCACCAATTGATTGAAGCGCTCGCCGACGAATGGAATCCGGAAAAATACCACGATACGTTCCAGGACAATCTGAAGAAACTCATCGAAACGAAACTCGAAGGTGGCGAGATTACTCCGGTTGAGAAGCCAAAGAAACTGGCGCCAGTCGTGGACTTGATGGCTGCTCTCAAGCAGAGCCTGGCACAGACCGAAGGCAAGAAGAAGCCGGCTGCAAGCGCGGCGCGCGAGGTCGCTGCGGCCCCGGTCCGCAAGCCCAGCCGCAAAAGGGCGTGAGAATCAGCGAGCAGCTTTCAGCCCTTAGCTATCGGCCATCAGCATTTAGTCAAACGCACGATGGAGAATGGAACTGCTCTCTGGCTCCGTTTCTGGTGCCATCTTCCCTGTCCTCACTCTTCGTAGCTGATAGGTAATGACACGACTAGCAACCGACGACCGCTCCTGCTTTTGTGGTGCTTAAGTTCTCTTCCCTTTAGAATAGAGAATTCTTCCTGAGCACACTGTGAATACTCATGTCTCACTGACGGGGTGCCGATGAGGTTTTTGCGCAAGCCACTTCTGGCGGTGGTTCTGGTTCTCTTCTCGATTCTGCTATGGGCCAGCTGCGGAGATACGTTCCGTCCCGTGGTGATTCCGACCCCTCCGGCTCCACCTGATTCCAGCAACTTCCGCGCCGTCTTCGTCGTGAATAGCAACGGGCCGGCAAACCCCGGAACCGGTATGCAGATTGACGTCTCAGGCGATACCAACGTGGGCACGGCAAAACTGGGCTTGGGGCCAGTACACGCCGCGGTGCAGCCGTCCGGAACTGCCCATGTTTTTGTGGCGAACAGTCTCGACGACACCGTGGCCAGCTTCGCTCCCGCGCCGCCTTGTCCCGCGACGCCGTGTCCGGTCAGCGCGCTTGGCACCGTCAGTTTTAGTAGTCTGCCCGCTGGCTCTACCCCGGTTTTCGTGCACACCACCGAGAACAATACTGTTTACGTGGCCAACGCGGGTACCTCGACGGTTGCTGCCATCAACATTAGCTCAAATGTCGTGACCAACATCATTTGTACTGTACCAATAGCACCAGGAGAATCGTGTCCCGTCGGCGCGAACCCGGTAGCTCTCACGGAGACTCCCGATGCCCGAAAGCTGTACGCAGTCAATCAGGGAAACAGTTCAGTTACCAGCATCAATCCGCTCGACAAGAGCATCAACATGACGATCACGGACCCAACCATCAATGCTCCTGTCTGGGCGGTGGCGCGCGCTGATAGCGCCCGAGTGTATGTTCTGAGCAGTCAAGGGAACGGCAATCTCGCAGTGATCGATTCCCTCACGGATACTCTGCTGCCCAACAGTATTTCGATGGGAGCAGGCGCTAACTTCATGCTGTATGACAAGAGTCTGAATCGTCTATACATCACAAATCCCGCCGCTAATACACTTACGATTGTTGATGTAGCAGCCGATCCACCCAAATTGATCGCGACTTTGAACCTGACCACCGGCTTAAATCCGTTGTGCCCGGTTGGTTGCCTGTCGGTCACGGCATTGCCTGATGGCAGTCGTGCCTACGTTGCCAGCGCCCAGGAGACTTCCACCTGCCCAACGGGAGTGAGTTTGCCGTGTCTCATTTCTGACGTGACAGTTATCAACGCGAGCAGCAACACCATCACAAAGACGATCTCTCTCCCCACAGTTCCCGTTGTCGCCAGCTGCGCCTCCACAGCAGCGCCGGCAATAGCGGGTACGCGATTTCGGATTTCGACTGCTTCTGCCGGAGATAGTTCTCGTGTCTATGTGGGAAATTGTGATGCGGGAAATATATCCATTATCCGCACCTTGGACGAGACGCCAGTTTTGAGTTTGCCAGCTCCGGTAAGCGCCGGTCAGCCTCCACCCGGCAGCACCCAACCTCCTCCTCAGAACCCGGTCTTTGTTCTCGCGGGTCCGTGAAATTCCGCCCCCGCCGGGTTTGGCCGGTAGGAATATAGGGACCCTCGGCTGTTGGTTGTCAGTTGTACGTGTAGCGCGACCCTGTGGCCGATAGAAGCTTTCGCTGCCACGATACGGGCGACTTCCAATAAGTCTCTATCAAGGGAGAAAAAGGCTCTCCGGACGCGCTACGGAGAAGTGCGTGGTACGAAACGCTCCAGTGTTTTCAGTTCGCGCTTGTGGCCCCTCGGCCGTGGTTCCTGCTCTATGCAGAACCAGCCATCCATGTGATGTCTCGGCCAGGTATAGCCGTTTTAGATGTCTGCCGCACTCTTCTCAGCTCCGCGCAGTAACTGTAATCTACGGGTCAGCAATGAGCGACCGTGATGGCTACCAGCCTTCAACTGTATTGGAAAAAGCTGAAGGCTATCCGAACAGATAATCAAGCTATCCGAGCAGATAGTCCACATCGATAGTCTCCGAGAGACTCAGCTGACGATCTTTGTGTCCAACGGCGGTTGATCTCCCTGAAATCAGTCTCTTCTGCCGCTCAGCAAATCTCCAGCGTCTTGGCACCTTGCGTGCTGCTGCAATAGTCAAGGTATGGCATACGGAACGCGGATTCGTTCAAATTGCCGCTTTGATCCGCTAGCGTCTCGGGGAGTAGTCCGCCATGTCGACATTAGTTCGGTTGCGCAGCCTCTTTGTCCCTATCACGATCGGTGTGATCATAGTCGCCGGCCTCGGATACTATAGCCTGTTCTGGCTCCCCTCACAGCAGAGATATCTGGACGATCGCAACTTTCGTGTTCTGAAAACTGTCAGTGAGCAAGTCCGCCTCAGCGTCAATAATTTTGACAAGATGATGGATAACGCTGCTGAGGCCGGGATCAAAAGTGAGAATTTAGGGGGATATCTCCGTAACGTGGCGCCGCAGTTGGAAACTCCGAAGGACGGCGAGAGCGAGCCAGTTATTGGTCGCATTGCTGACAACAACTATAGCGACCCACCGAAAGTAGCCGTAGCAGCCGATGAGGGAACCCACTTCCTGTATCTGGCGTTTCAACATGACCCGCGTGACCCTACCACCAAGTATGCAGTTCGAACCGATCTGGATAAGCTGATCCGCGGGCTTCTGCCCCCGAATAATCGCAACCCCTTCGATGTAGTGCTGGTGGCGCAGAACAATGGGAGAGTCATCTTTCAGCAATCGTCCCCCGGAATCGATGTGGCGCGAATCGATACTCTCGCGGATGCATCCGGCACCACGAAAACGGGCAAGCCCGATCCAATTGAGGTGGAATCGCTGTCGCAGTCCAGCAGGCTCGAGGAGATCAAACTCGCAGGCGCTCGCTACCGGCTCTACTCGCAGCCGCTGCAGCTTTCGTTCGCGACTATCGTTCCCGGCGTGAAAAGCGCGAAAGGCAACGCCACTGCGGACCTACCGGAACGTTGGGTTCTTTGTGGCCTGACCCGCGCCGACCGCTTTCGTTCCGAAAGCCAATCGATATCCTATACGTACATGTTGTGGTTTTCTGCAGCCATTCTGCTGGCAATGGCGGCCTATCCATTCTTGAAACTGCACCTATCCGGCCCGGCGGAAAGGTTGCGGGCCGGCGACTTGGTCGTCGCTGCGATTGTCAGCTGCGCTGTGGCTGCGGCCCTAACCTTCATTCTGTTGGACCTCGATTATTGGCACGAGTTCGGCGGACTGGCAGAGAATCAGATGAAGAAGCTTGCCGAGGCCATCGATTCAAATTTCGGGAACGAAAAAGATAGAGCATTTGCGCAGTTGCAGGATTTCTATAAGAGCGACGCGGTGCGCGCCAGCTTACGCAACGCACGATTCTATCGCCACGACAGCGCAAGGCTCACCGAAGACCCATTGGGATGCAACCGAAGTTGGGCTTGTCGAACCAGCATCCTATCAGATCCTGTTGTACCTCCGCTTCTAGAGAGTTATCCCTACCTGCAGCACGTGAGTTGGAGTGACTTTGAGGGCGATCAGCAGGTTAAGTGGACCATAAAGGAACGTCTTACCCCGTTTATTAACCTCGATGACCCGTCAATCCCTTATTACCCAGATATCAGAAGGGCGTTTAAAGACCCGGGAGGCCTCAATCCTGCTGCGACTCAGGGCATCGGCTCGCAGTACTCTTCCAATACCGGGGAGAATATTACTGTCTTTTGGAAGCTAATGGACAACCACGGGAATCCGGTGTCGGGAAAGCTTGACACGGAGCATGCTAAGAAGGTGTTCTGTGCTTCCCTCGTGACTTTTCCGATTTCGGTGGTCGGTCCTGTGGTGCCCGGAGGCTTTCAGTTCGCCATCATCAAACCCGACGGCACGGTGGTTTTCCATTCCGACCCTACCCGAAACCTGCGCGAAAACTTCTTTGACGAAACGAACCAAAACCAGGAGGTTCGCTCACGCGTATCGATGCGCGCCGACGGCCCGCTCGTGGCCAAGTACATGGGCCGGTTCTACCGGATGCATATACATCCCATGGAAGCAAATAAGGATGACTTGTGGACCGTGATCGTCTTTCGCGACTTGTATCGTGAGCAGACGATGAACCTGGAGATGATCAGTCTGGCCTCGATCATATTTTTTCTATATGCCAGCGTGATCATACTCGCTCTAGCCATAGCACATTGGACGCGAGGAGGTGGAGCTACTGGGAGCTGGCTCTGGCCCGATCCGCGCAAGGCAGGCACCTATCGGCGGCTGGTTATCATTAACAGCACCGCTGCCCTGCTGCTTTTTGTCGTGCCTCAGTTTCTCAGCCCTGTCACGCTTCTTTTTTCTGGCATTTTCATTCCAGTGGGTGCGATCGTTTTCAACCTCGTGGCCCTCAGGCGTCAGGCCGATCATTCGAGTTCCGAGGATGTAAAGGACGAAAAAACGTCGTCTCGATGGCAGCTTGGCTACATTGGAGCGTGCACGACACTGTTGGCGGTGGTTGCCGTCCTGCCATGCTTCTCCTTCTTCAAGGTGGCCTGCGATTTTGAATACAAGCTATTCATTGAGCAGAGCCAGCTTAGCCTCGCTAATGATTTCGATGAGAGGAGAGAACGTGTTCGAGCCCAGTATCAAGGTATTGATTTGGGAAAGTACGCGGAGAAACTCCTGGCTGAGCCCGAGGACCAGCACGCTCCGCCCTTTCCACCATTGTTTTCGTATCACCAAGCCCTTGAAACTAAGATCATTGGCAATCCGACTCGTCCAGAACCATGCGGTTTGAAAACTGTGGGGACCGCCGATGGTCGGCAACGATGTCTGGAATTATTCCTGAGCTGGGTTAGGCCGTCGTATAACCAGCTCGCGGTGGACGGTCGTTACCTGGCCGAAGCGGGTTCATCAGGCACCGGGGCTTGGTCTTCGACTTTATCCGAAGGTGAAGAGCAGGTCGAATTGACAAAATACGAACCAGACGGAAAAGCTCGAACCATTACTTCTCCGTGGACTCCGTTGCGTATCCCTTGGGGCAGCTGGCGCTGGTGGGCAGGCACCGCAGCCTTCATGGCCGCCCTCTTCTGGCTAGTACGCCTAAGTCTCCGAAGCGTATTCCTCCTTGACCTTCCCCAGCCAGAGCGCGCAAAGAGTCCGAAGCTTCCATCGGATGGAAAGAGTTCCGATACTCCATCAGACGAACAGAGTCCCATCCCTCCCATC
>QIAR01000519.1 GCA_003225595.1 Acidobacteriota bacterium
CTAGCGCCAGCCGCAGTGTGGGTTAGATCGGCTGCTCCCTCGATGCCAGAAATGCCACGGTCTGTATTTTCCGCCAGCCATCGAATACTTCCGGGGCTACTCATCTTTTTGTTCATTTCCGCTATCTATCTGTACAGTTTCCCTCAGCCTAACACTTTCTACGCCGGAGTGGTGCTGCTGCACGTGGTAGCGGGCGCGGGCGCGGCCATTCTGCTAGTGCCTTTCCTGCTGCGCTTCTTGGGCAGCGTCAGCCCTCTTTCGCGTCTGGGATGGCTGCTCCTAGCCACGGGAGCAGTACTCGGCTTAATGCTGATTTATACTGGCACCCCGCGGTCGGAATGGAACCGGCTGTACCTTCACATCGCTCTTTGCTTTGCCGGCGCGGGCATCCTGTTCGCCGAATGGGCAGGGAAGCGGGGCTGGTTGGGCCCAGGCGCTGGTAGAGGCATTATTCGTGTCACGATCTGTTTAGCTGTTCTTGTGGCTTTCGGCGTGGGACTTCGCTATCTGCGCGAGTCGCGTTGGCAGCACCGGGCTCGCATCCAGAATCCCTTAATGCCGGCGGCGAGCATGGATGGTGAAGGTGACGGGCCCAAAGGTCCCTTTTTTCCGAGTTCTGCGCAGGTTTACGGCGGAAAGAAGATCCCCAGCAAGTTCTTCATGGAGTCAGATTCCTGCAAGCGCTGCCACCAGGACATCTACAACCAGTGGTACAGCTCGGTGCACCATTTTTCTTCGTTCAACAACCAGTGGTACCGCAAGAGCGTTGAGTACATGCAGGACACCGTCGGAACCCGTCCCTCGAAATGGTGTGGCGGATGCCACGACCCCGCTGTGCTGTATGCCGGCAAGATGGATACACCCATCAAGCAATTCGTGCACAGTCCGGAAGCCCAGGCCGGATTGGGTTGCATGATGTGCCACTCCATTGCCCAGGTGAAGAGCACCATGGGTCAGGGCGACTTCTACCTTGAGTATCCGACGCTGCACGAAATGGCCGCGAGCAAGAATCCGATTGTGCGCACGCTGCACGATTTTTTGATCAACCTGAATCCTGAGCCGCATCGCCGCGTCTTCTTGAAGCCCTTCATGCGTGACCAGACTGCGGAGTTTTGTTCCGCATGCCACAAGGTTCATCTGGATGTGCCGGTAAACCATTATCGCTGGATTCGGGGCTTCAACGAATACGACAATTGGCAGGCCAGCGGCGTGTCCGGGGAGGGCGCACGCTCGTTTTACTATCCTGCCAAACCCTCGCAATGTGCCGATTGCCACATGCCGCTTCAGCCGTCGAAAGATGCCGGCAATATAAACGGGTTTGTGCATTCCCATCGTTTCCCGGGGGCGAATACTGCGGTTCCTACTGCCAATGAAGATGCAGAACAGCTCAAACTCACGGAAGAATTTCTCAAGAACAAAATCCTGAGTGTGGACATTTTTGCGCTCTCGCCGGCTCGGGCAGAAAATAAGCCGGGCGCCGTGAACCAGAGTGAGCTCGCGACCACGTTTGCGGTCGGAGAGGAAGCCGAAACCAAGATCACGCCTGGCGCTGCGGGCGAGTTCGTGCCCGTGACTGCCCCACTAAACCGCGTTCAACCGGCGGTCCGCCTTGGCGATACGATGCGAGTTGACGTCGTGGTCCGCACGAAAAAGATCGGCCACTTTTTCCCAGGCGGTACAGTGGACGCTTACGATACCTGGCTCGAACTCAAGGGCACCGACGACAAAGGTCAAACTATCTTCTGGAGCGGGATGCTTGAGGACAACGGCAAAGGCCCGGTCGAGAAGGGGGCACACTTCTATCGTTCGCTTCAGGTTGATGCCCACGGAAATCCAATTAACAAACGCAATGCCTGGGCATCGCGTGCGGTTGTGTACGTGCATCTGATTCCGCCCGGTGCTGCGGATACAGTTCACTTCCGCTTGCGTATTCCGGAGAACGCGGGCGGCAAGATCTCACTTCACGCCCGGCTGTGCTATCGCAAGTTCGCCTGGTGGAATACCCAATTCGCCTTTGTCGGTGTGCCTGATCCCAACCAGCCCAAGGCTCAAACAACGCCTGATTTCGACGATACAAAACTTGTTTTCACGGGATCGCTGAGCGGAGTTTCGGCCGCACGCGAGCAAATTCCGGATGTGCCCACTGTCGTTCTTGCCGAAGACGAAGTGACGCTGCAAGTAGCACCACATTCCGCGCGCGCGCTTGAGCCGAAAGTGGCGTTGCAGGCGGACGACTGGCAGCGCTGGAACGATTATGGCATCGGATTGCTGCTGCAAGGTGATCTGAAAGGGGCGCAGGCTGCTTTCCAGAAGGTCACTGAAATTGATCCCAAGAATCCGGATGGCTGGGTTAACATCGGCCGTGCCGCTGTCCAGGAAGGCGACATGGACCGTGCGCGCAATATGCTGGAAAAGGCATTGTCAATCAGTCCTAGCCTTGCACGCGCCCATTTCTTTTACGCCAAGGTTCTGCGTGCTGATGGCAAGTACGATGAAGCTGCCGACCACCTGCGCAATGTGCTCGCACAATATCCGCGGGACCGTGTGGCGCTGAACGACTTTGGGCGCATTCTCTTCTTGCAACGCAAGTACGCGGATGCCGTGAAGCCACTGGAAGGAGTTCTCGCCATCGATCCCGAAGACCTTCAGGCACACTACAACCTGATGCTCTGTTACAACGGGCTCGGCGACGAGAAAAAGGCAAAGGAACATGAGGTGCGATATCTTCGCTTCAAGGCAGATGAGGCGTCCCAGACGATTACTGGACCCTATCGCCGGCTGAATCCCGAAGACAATAACGAGCGGCAGGCAATTCATGAGCACTTCTCCGTGCCGCTTAGCGGTCTAACGACCGGCAAGAGTGCGGTGCTCCACCATCCGAAACTCGCCACTGACCACGCAGGGGCGGGTACCCTCGCCCGTCCGGCCCAGTCAAGCTCGGCTCACACCACCACATCTGCCAGGGCCTCCAGATAATGTGCAAGCCGGCGGCACTCTTCCTAAGAATGTCCTGGTTCGTGTCAGGGCATGGATTTACAGACTGCGGAAAAACTGGCGCATGCGTGCAGCACCGAGGAAGAGCGGCCCTTCAGGGCCGCGAAAGCCGTTCCGAATCAGTGACGGCTTTAGCCGCTATAGCAACGATTTGTCGCGCAGGCGCGTTTTTCCGCAGCCTGTTTAGCCGTGCTGTTAGAGCGGTTCTATTGAGATTGGCTTTAGCCGCTGTACCGGAAGAAATCTCACACTTAATTTTTTTACGCGCATTCCTGATACCTTTATTACTAATCGGTTTCGCCCGCGCCCAGCAGATTCAGTTCCGCGACATTACCGCTCAAGCTGGCATTCACTTTACCCACAAC
>QIAR01000520.1 GCA_003225595.1 Acidobacteriota bacterium
CCGGGGCTCTATCCGAGTCGATGAAGCATGAGGTGGAACGCATCTTCCAAGTACTCGATCTGCTATACGCGGGCGATGACTTCTCCAGCGCTTGTGTTGGGCTCCAATCAAAAAGCATGATCGTGCGCGACAATGCGCTAGAGTTCCTCGACAACGTGCTGAAGGCCCAATTACGCAAGACGCTGGTTCCATTACTGGATAGCAAGGTCAGCCTAGCCGAGCGGGTTACCATCGCCAACCGATTGGTGCCTGCCAGGATTGAGAGCTCGGAACAGGCGATAGCAGTCTTAGTGGCCAGCAACGATCCCTGTTTACGCGAAGCGCGGACGAAGGACGTGGGCAGGGGAGTTTTCCAGCGTCAGATAAAGCACATTGCCGGGCGCCACGGGCTGGCCCCCTATCACCGTCTCTCCGCACGTAAGAGCGGCCGCAATGGCGAGCGCAAGATATGTCTTTCCCGCTCCAGGATCGCCCGAGAGGATCGTTATCATCTCGCGGGGAAGATATGGCTCCCAAAGCCAGGAGACAGACTTTGCCGGTACGTCTGAGAGTCGCACCAGATCCGGGCGGCGTGTCGGAGCTAGTCTACTAATCTGCTCTCCCGGCGCATACCGGCTAACGCTCGCAGCGATGCGCCTAACTTCTTTCTCTAGCAACGGCGGCGAGCAGCGCACGCGGTTCTCTGCCAATAGGGCGCTCTCGATCGTTGCGAGTGAGCTGTCGTGTCTTAGCATCGCACCGGCGAGAGAAGTTAGTGCGTTGTTGCGTTGGCCTTCCGGAATTGCATTCTCAGTCTTACCGATGACTGCCAGTTGCGGCTTCGCGCTGATCAGCCATGCCGGAGCATTTGCGATGGAGGCCTCTGGTGAGCACCACTCATACCGCAGCCCGGAAGCATGAAGTGATGGTGGCGCAACAACATAGCCACCAGTGCCACGAACATCCAATCCCTTCCCCAATCGCCCGACGCTGTTGCGCAAGCACTTGTCTGTCGGCAGGCGAAAATACAGGTGGAAGCCTTCGCGGTTCCCATCGGAATTCTTCCGGCCGGTCAAAGCACGGAGCGTCTCCGGCAGGTCGTCTCGTTTCGTCAGTTCCGCAAGCGTCACGCGACCTTCTTCGCCGTCCACACCCACTACGCACAGCTGGCTCTCAGGCCCGGTTAGGATGCCAATATTGGCGTCAGGCCATTTGTGCCACCAGCGAGTTATCTGAGATGGATCCGTGGTAGCTTCTTTCAATCCGTTGCGTGTACGCGGATGCTTCCCAGGACTACTGCACGCAGCGCTCCCACAGGTGCAAAGTTTGAAGTTGGAGTGTTGAGAGGAATTACAAGCCATCCTTTGGCGGCATAACCGAGCGCTTCTGCAAGCATTGGTAACGTCGCGTAATTTTGTTTAGCCGCATCGCGAGACAATGCTATTGTGGCCATTTTCAGAAGCTCCGTAGTGAATGGCCCGGCGACGTCACGCGCCGGGTTTCTTTTATTCGCTGTTTATGTGCCTGAGCTTGTGGAGGCTCGACGAGAAAGCGCATCAGGACTGTTCTCGTCCGTCAGTTTGCGACTCCGTTGAACCAGAGCAGAGAGCCATGCTTCTATCTCTGCTTCAAGCCAGCCCACGGCTCGTGCACCGAGAGATACAGGACGTGGGAAGGTGCCCTCAGAGACCCGGAGATAGATTGTGCTGCGGGAAAGGCCTGTGCGGGTCTTTACTGCTGGAAGTCTAAGGATTGTATTCGCCATGCTGGAACCTCAATGTAAGATCCGGGTAGACCTTACCGTTCTATGCATGACGAAAAACAGGCACGAAGCTAAGCTAGCTTTTGTGCCGCTTTTTCGGCGGCCCTTCGTCGACGTTGCAAACAGTGCACTGGAATGATCCCAGCCCGCCTTTGGTTTGGGTTCGTTCGCGAAATACTCTGCACTTGAATTTTAAGGAGGTAACCGCGGCCAAGCTCCATTTTGCGCCCGGCCAGGAACGATTTTTTAAGTATGGCGAGCAGCCCTGTTGCAGGCTAGTCCCACTCACAGCCCGCCTCGATCGGGACTTTTATGCGCGCGCTTACGTGCGTGCCGAACTTGCTGGCGATGAGACCAATCGGCGTATGCCAGAGCGCCAAGGCGTTTCAGCTCTACAGATGCATCCGAATCACGCAGCTCCAGCAGCCCGGCCGCCAATGGCCTGATTGTTTTACGAACCTTCTCCTCGTCTGCATCGCTTTCTGAGCCGAGACCATCTGCTATCAAGCGGGAGGCGATTCTGCCTTCCTTCTCCTCTGCCCATAAGAGCAGGTCCATACATGGCAGAACCCCGATCTTCGCCCATTCCTTAAAGTCGGGTGATCTCTTTGCGGCACCTGTCGGTCTGCCTCCCCGACGACGGCGGAGCTGCTGAAGATGTGTATCGAACTGCTGTTTCAGGAGCGAATTTGGGAAGCTCAAGTCAATCATTAATGGAATCTCGTTTGCCCAGGAGAGCTCATCTTCTACCGCGGCCTTCAGCCATTTCGGGTACAAGAATCCATGAATTGCATGGGGACGGACTCTCGCTATTCCTACGATTATGTCAATCTGCCCTTGCGACAGCCTTTCTCGAACCCTGCAATCGATGGTATACAGCTCCCAATGTCATCGAACGAACCGCACGGGCCCCTCGAAAATCAACCGCGCGACAGAATGAGAAGGCCTGATGATCGAAAGGACTACGACTCAGGTCGCAAATAGGATTTTCACGTAAGCTGGCCAATGCCTGCTGAACCAGACCATCCCTCTCGGGAAAGATTCGCTCAGACCCTCGCATGTCGTACAGTTGGCTTGAACAGACCCGTCGAACACAAATCTGTCTTTCCCAGCCGAGAGCATCCAGACCTTCTGTACGCTTGTATTTCTCAAGGAAAAACCATTGCGGCAGATCCTTCAACAAAGGCCGTTTCGTTCGGCTAGCGTCTCCCATATTACTCAGCGCCGTGACTGAAGTTGCCTACCAGAACCTTCTTTTCGCTCGCCAATCCTTCAACGTAGTCACCCCAGAATTGCAGCATCTTACGACGTTGCTCGGCGTATTCGGCGCGGTTGTATACCCCGCGCACACCACCGATGTTGTGATTGAGTGCCTTTTCTACCACGTCGGCAGGAAAGCCCTTCTCATGAAGAAGCGTCGAACCCGTGCGGCGCAAATCGTGAATCGTGAATGGTTCAATATTGAAGGTGATACTCGTCATCGCCTGGTTCATGGCATTATGTGCGAATGGCTTTGCTAGGCTACTGCGTCCTGGCATTACCCACACCGAATCACCAGCGAGCCTCTTCAACTCTCGAAACAAACCACCGGCCTGCTTTGATAGATAAACTATATGTGGACGACCTGTTTTGGAGTTCTCGGCCGGAATTTGCCATTCGCCAGCATCTGGATCTACGTCCTTCCATTGTGCGAACAGCATCTCGGATTTCCGAACAAGCGTGAGCAGAATTAAATGAAGCGCCAGTTTGAACTGACGCCGTATGTTGGACTGATAGAGCGTATGAAGATAGACACGGATCTCATTGGCAGATAGTGCCCGGGTTCTGGCCCTTGCTTTTGTGATGAATCGAGTCGGAAGGGCCAGGGCGGGGTTTACTTGCGCCGCTTCACATGCGTTTTATGAGATTTCGTATCTCTGCGGCTGCGGCTTCCTGTCCATTGTCACGCTTGCGGAAAACCAACGCCTGCACGTCCCCGGCGGTCACGTCACGGAGCGTCTTGCTGCCCAGAGTGGGAAGGATTTCGTTATCGAGATAGCGTCGGAGACTGCGCGGGTCTTTCCGGTCCCGCAACACAACCTCTCGGTAGTAGCGCTCCGCAAAATCTCGCATGGTGCTGTTGCTCGCCAGGGCCAGCTTTGCGAGCTGTTTCTCCCGAGCAGGGGGTTGACCACGCGACACCAACATGCGAGCTTGTCTCGCTCGGCTCGCGCGGCCTTAAGACTCATCTCCGGGTAGCGCCCAATAGCCACCTTCTCCGGCTTGCCATTAACGCGATACCGATACAGCCATGAGAGCTTTCCACTCGGCAGAATCTCCAAACAAAGGCCTCTGCCGTCAGTTACCAGATACCGCATTTCCCTTGGCTTGAGCGCCTTGATTCCTGTATCCGTGAGTGGCATCGGCCCTTTCCGTGTGTACTCCAGACTAGAGTCCTACGTGAGACTCTCTTTGGAGTACACCCTGGAGTACACAACTTCAGTCGGCTGTCCGTGTACTCTGCCGGACAGCATAGGAGTTTATTTTCCAGATAGCAATTGATATTTACAACACATTAGATTTCTCTGGAAGTAGTAGGACATAACCTTATTTGCCGATGCAGAACGTGCTGAAGATCAGGTTCAGGATGTCATCGGTGGTGGTGGTGCCGGTGATTTCATCCAACGGTCGCAGAGCATTGTAGAGGTCGAGCAAGAGCATTTCGTGCGGGACTTTGTTGTGGACGGCGGCTTTCGAGGCTTCGAGCGCAGCCAAAGAGTCGCGCACGAGGCTTTGGTGGCGGACACTGGTGAGAAAACCGCTCTCGGCATGGGTGCCGACTTCTCCGCCGATGTGGCGAAGAATCTCGGCGCGAAGCTGAGGAATGCCTTCTCCGGTGAGAGCGGAGGTGCGGATTCGAGGAGCTTCAACATGAGCCTCAGGGGCTAAAGGCCCCCTTCCACTGGAACTCGAACTTGCACGTCTAAAACCGTGCCCTTCCAAATCACTATCTCCATGCCGCTTCAAACCGCTATTTACCTGCTCCTGCAAATCAGTATTCACCACCGGCGGCCATGAGTGTCCGGAAGCGCCCACAAGGTCGCATTTGTTCTCAACCATGATGACCGCCCGACCCTGCACCTGCTCTAGCAGTTCTTCATCTTCCGCCGCGAGAGGCTGGGAGCAGTCAAGCACCACCAGAACGATGTCCGCATCGGCGAGGGCCTCCATCGATTTACGAATGCCGATGCTCTCAGCTTCGTCGAGAGCTCGGCGGATACCGGCAGTATCCACCAGCTTGACTGGAATACCGCCGATGGCCACAGTTTCGCTGACGAGATCGCGTGTGGTTCCGGGCGTGGCGGTAACGATGGCGCGCTCGCGTTCCACCAGACGATTGAAGAGGCTTGATTTGCCAACATTAGGGAGGCCAACGATGGCGAGAGTCAGGCCTTCATGCACGATTTTGCCGTAAGCAAAGCTTCCGGCGAGTTGTTCAAGGGGGGTGCGTACAGCGGCAATGCGTTCCAGAATAGTGGCATCGGGCAGCACGGAGATATCGTCCTCGGCGAAGTCGATGCCTGCTTCAAGTAGCGCGATCAACTCGACCAATTTTTGCTTGATGGGCTGCAAGCGTCTGGAGAGTGCGCCTTCGAGCTGCTGCGCAGCGATCTTTGCCTGATACAGAGTCTGGGACTCGATGAGGTCGCGAACGGCTTCGGCCTGAGTGAGGTCGATGCGTCCGTTGAGGAAGGCGCGCATGGTGAACTCGCCGGGTTCGGCAAGGCGTGCGCCCCGCGAAAGGGCGAGTTCGATGATGTGTCGCAGCACGACAGGTGAGCCGTGGGCTGAGATCTCCACGATGTCATCAGTGGTGTAGGAATGTGGCTTCTGAAAGAAACTCACGACGACTTCATCGATGCGGGGATTCTTTACCGAAGTCTGCCCTGAGCAGACGAGGGTGTCTGCCCCTACCTGGTCCGGAGTGGGTGCGGCGCCGGTGCCCGCGCCGGGGTTTTCGCGGATGAGGGCGCCCGCGCCACACGAATCTGGTTCGACCAGCTCTCCGAACACGGCGCGGCCCGGCTCAAGGTCGTGTTTGAGACGAAGCATCGGCATCGCGATACTTTGGGCTTCCGGGCCGGCCAAACGCACGACACCAATCCCACCGCGCCCGGGCGGAGTGGCGATGGCCACGATGGTGTCATCAAGGTTCACAGGAAGATTTTAGCCCGTCGCTTCGCAATGAACAGATCTGGCTGAGCAAAGCTGTATTGATGGGTTCGCAGAAAGTCAGCGCCCGCCTTCGCTTCACTTTAGGCGGCGGATGGCCTGCCCGGCAGGCAGGGCGTCTCGCAACTCGCGAATTGTGCGTTTGAATACGGGGTGTCGTAATTTGGGGGCGATTTCCGCGAGGGGCTCGAGAACGAAGCGACGCTGATGCAGAGCCGCATGCGGGATGGTGAGGCCTTGCGTATCTACGATGGAACTGCCAAACAGCAGTATGTCGATGTCGATAACGCGTGGTCCTTTCTGCTGCGTTCGCCGGCGACCCATGTGCTGCTCGATTTCGAGAATCGCGGTGAGCAGTTGCCTCGGCATTTTTTCTGTTTCAAGAGCAACTGCACAATTCAGAAACCAAGGCTGTGCTGTGAACTCCACCGGCTCGGTCTCATAAAACGAAGATACCGAGACAACATCGCCGACCGTGGTCAGGCGCGCAATGGCGTCCTTCAGGTTGGCCGCGCGGTCTCCCACATTCGAGCCGAGTGAGAGATAGACTAGTTTGCGCACTGAAACATGATTTCAATTTTCGAGGAAAAAGTGAAATTGAGTCTTGCCTTCGCAGAGTTCAATGCTTCTCGACCTCCCACGTGGACTGGTAACCTTAGTCACTTTCACGGGCAGGGGTCGGCCTCTAAAATTTGAACGTGGGCTTGAAATCCCTCCTTATCAGCCGTGATCCGGCAGCAGTTCGAGTGTTGCGGCCAAGCCTAGAGAAGCTGTCGGTCGGCGTCGAAGTGTGCGGCGGAGCGCAGTCGGGGAGCGAAATTCTTTTATCCGAGAAGTTCGACGCTGTCATTGTGGACTGTGACGATCTCCAGGGCGGCCTCGACGTGCTCCAGGACCTACGTAAGGGCACCAGTAATAGGAATTCTGTTGCATTTGCCATCCTGAACGGCAAAACGACCGCCAGCCAGGCATTCCAGATGGGCGCGAACTTCGTACTGCAAAAGCCGATTTCGCTGCTCAATTCCA
>QIAR01000538.1 GCA_003225595.1 Acidobacteriota bacterium
GTGAGCATCGCGCAAAGCCTGAAGTACTTGCGCGGTGTCGTGAATCAAATGACTGCAGCGGCGGTTTCGTAATCACGGGAGCACTGCATGCTAAAACGCACCATCTCAGTTGAAGAGTTGCTCGATGGGAACTAATAGGGTGGTTCATTCTCATGAGTTGCAGCCGGGTGCATCAGGAGAACTGTTGCGCTTTTCCCGTCAGGAGGCCGGTTGGGAATGGATGGGATTCTGCGTCAGGCGGCTCGCGCCGGGCGAGACCTGGCAACAACAGCGCTCGGGGGAAGAGAGTGTGTACGTTCTTCTCTCCGGCAAGTGCACCGCGGAATGGGACGGCCAGAAACAACAGATAGGCGAACGGAACAGCGTGTTCGACGGGTTGCCGTACGCGCTCTATGCGTCTCCAGGAACGCAGGTTGGGATTGAGTCTCTCACCGCATGCGAGATCGCGGAGTGTAATGTTCCATCTCAAGGAAACTTTACTTCGCGGCTGGTTACTCCGAAAGACGTCGTGGTCTCGCTGCGCGGCGGGGGCAATGCCTCTCGTCAGATCGTAGACATCATGCGGCCTGATTTTCCGGCGGATCGCTTAATTGTGGTTGAGGTATATACGCCGGGCGGCAACTGGTCCAGTTATCCGCCGCACAAACATGACGTTCACAACCCACCGGCCGAAGTCGATCTCGACGAGATTTACTACTACCGAATGAACCGGCCGGGGGCTTTTGCTCACCAGCGGCTCTACAGCAGTGACGGGCAACGCGATAGCGTGGTCACCGTTCACAATGGAGATGCGGTCCTGGTCCATGAGGGATACCATCCCGTGGTTGCTGGTCCGGGCTATGACACCTACTATTTGAACTTCATTGCTGGAAGCGCGCGATCGCTGGCCATTACAGAAGATCCGATCCACACCTGGATTCGCTCCTCATGGAAAGACGTGGACCCGCGTCTGCCGGTGGTTCGCTGAGCCAGCCCCGAAAGCGGCGAAAGAGCAGTTGCGACGGAACTTCTTAGCCCCTGAACTGTCGCAGTTAGTGTCGCCCGCTGAAGCAGGTTCGCAATCATCCAACTATGCGTCCAGTGCTTACGCGCGGGGCTTTATTGTGTCACCGCTTCGCGCCTGCTCTCATTTCGCCTTCGAGCTACAACATAGACTCCTGCGGGATGTCCACATGCGGGGGGAAAAGGAAACCCAACGGTGTTCAAGCCGTTACTGCTGCTTTGATAGAACGCAGCATAAAGCCGCAGGACTCTCGAACTCGCAATTGCGGTTGCAGGGTGACGGTTTTTGCTCGCGTACGCTTGCTTTCCACGAGTTCGAGCAGAAGTCGAACCGCAGTAGCTCCCAATTCGTATTTCGGCAACTCGATGGTAGTAAGTCGAGGCCGGAAGCATCCTAGCCAGGGATAATCGTCGAAGCTGACTAGGGCGAAATCTTCAGGGCAGTGCACGCCCATTTCGTCCGCTGCCCTCATGAATCCTACTGTCATCAGGTAATTGGTGACCAAAACCGCATCGGGCCCTCGCGGGAGCAACGCCAGGCCGGCACGATACCCGGAATCGATGCGGTAATCGCCGTCAAACGACAGTTCCTGGTGATACTCCAGGTTGCGCTCCTGCAAAGCTTGCAGGTATCCCTGCTTGCGGGCGCGTGCGTTGCTCACGTCCGGTGGGCCCCCCACGAGGGCGATGGTCTTCCGTCCCAGTCGAGCCAGGTGCGACACTGCTTCCATGGCACCCTGCTTGTCGTCGGTTTGCACCAAGTCTGCCCTCAGGCCCGGGCAGGTTCGCATCAGCAAAACCACTGGAACCCGCGCGTCCGATAGCATCTGCCGCTGGACCGGCGACAATTTTCCGGGCGTTTTATTCAGGATGATGCCATCGACCCGCCTGGAGAGGAGGAGTTCCAGATAGCGGGCCTCCTTCTCTTGCTTGTCGTCGCTATTACAGAGCAAAACGGTGTAACCGCTCTTCTGGGCGGCATCCTCGGCGGCGCGGACGATGGCGGGAAAGAAGGGGTTGGCAATGTCGGTAACGATCATGCCAATGGTGTGGGTCTGCTGCTTGGCAAGACTGCGGGCCAGCAGGTTGGGGCGGTAATTCAGTTTGCGGATGGCCGCTTCCACGCGGCGGGCCAGCGTGGCACTCACCCCTCCCTTATTATTGATCACCGCGGAGACGGTGAAAACCGATACCCGCGCCTCGCGCCCCACGTCGTAGATGCTGGGCACTTTCGAGCCATCCGAACGGGCGCGTGTAGTCTTACTACGCATGGCACGCCAAAGATAAACTAAACAGCGTCCGACACCTGGCCTGCGACTTGGCGCTGTTTTGGTCTGTGTAGAAAGCGGCAGGCCGATGTTCTAAAATACGCTCTACACATACAAAGTCAAAGCGGTTATTAATTCAACCGCCCACGTGTGTCTGTCTAGAGTCGTAGTTTTCAGGCAAAATTGCTTTGCCGAAGCTGGCCGGCTGGGCAGCCGTGTTCAATGATCCCTAAGCGCTTTGAAGCCGCGGGTATTGCTGGGAGTCTAGCGCAATTTGCAGTATTCTAGCACCCTCTTCCCGGAGGAACAGTTCACGCGTGACCGCCAACACAGGGACCAGTTCGTCACACGCCGGTGAGCCGCACGCTCGGCTGCCGCGGAGATTGGGATTGCTGAATGCGGTCTCGATCAACATGTCGAACATGGTGGGCACCGGGCCCTTCATCACGGTTCCGGCAATTCTGGCTACCATGGGGGGCCCGCAGTCGCTGCTGGCGTGGGCCGTGGGCGCGATGCTGGCTATCGCGGATGGTCTTGTCTTCGCGGAATTAGGATCTGCCATCCCCGCCTCGGGCGGCTCTTATATCTTCCTCCGCGAGTGCTTCGGCCGCGCCCGCTGGGGGCACATGCTGGCGTGGATTTTTGTCTGGCAATT
>QIAR01000539.1 GCA_003225595.1 Acidobacteriota bacterium
GTTCTGAAGCAAGCGCGTGTCTCACCACTCAATGGGACAGCCCTGGTGATCGCACTCGTCCACGGGCATGACGATGTGCGGCAGGTATTCGCGACGAGCGCAAACTTTGTTTTGTATAAACCCATTTCGGCAGAGCGCGCGAAAAGCAGCCTTCGTGCAGCACGCGCGTTGATGCGGCGAGAGAAACGGCAGCATGCGCGCATTCCGGCCCATGCGTCAGCCGGAATTGCTTATGCCAACGTGGAGAATGAACCCGCCACGCTGGTTGATTTGAGCGAAAATGGCACCGCCATTCAGTGCGAGCGCAAGTTGCCTCCAGCTGCCAAAGTGTATTTTCAGTTCACCTTGCCCGGCCACAAGAAAGTTGTGCGCCTGGCTGGAGAAGTCGCGTGGCAGGATTCCTCGGGCCGGGTTGGAATCCATTTTGTAGATGTTCCCCAGACTTCCCGCAAATTGCTGAAAGAGTGGTTAGGGCAAAACTCTGTTCGAAGCCCAAAAGCAGATCCCCGAGTGCCAAGGCACTCTGAACACCTGGGACTTACCACGCCTTCAGAGCCCGTTGGCGCCCGAGTCGACGATGGGCTAGCGCGCCTTCGCGCTGCACCCAGCAATCGCCGCGGTCAGTCACGTCATGCTTGCCACCTCGGGGCCGAAGTCTATCAGTTGGGAATGCAGGTTCCACATCGTTGCAACCTCACTGATATCGGTGAAGGCGGATGCTATGTAGAGACTGCGTCGCCATTTGCTTCTAGAACAGCTATCGAAATCGTGGTGCGTACCCGCGACATGAAGATACGTATTCGGGGCGTCGTACAGTCGGTACACCCAGGATTCGGAATGGGAGTGCAGTTTAAGCCCAGGACTGCCGCGGACCACGATGAAATCCAGGAGTTGATCGACCTCTTAGCGAGCCAGCAAGCGCTCGAGCCAGGACTGCCCTGAATTCTTAGCAGGTCGAACAAATCCGCAACTTGGAACTGATAAAGGTTGGGTCACGTCCGCGAAGGCGTTTCCGCGAGAGATGCCTGCCGGAAGTAGTCCAGAGACATTCGTAAACCCGTCTCCAGATCAATCTTCGGCTCCCAATTCAGCAGCTTTTTCGCTTTGGCGATGTCAGGGCAGCGCTGCTTGGGATCGTCCTGGGGCAAAGGTTCATAACGAATCTTGCTTTTGGATCCGGTCACCGCCAGCACACGTTGGGCACATTCGAGAATCGTAAATTCGGTGGGATTTCCGATGTTTACTGGCTCGTGCTCGGAAGACTCGGCCAGGCGCATGATGCCTTCGATCTCATCGCTGACGTAGCAGAAGCTGCGAGTCTGGCTGCCATCGCCATATACCGTGAGCTCTTCGCCACGCAATGCTTGCTTCATGAAGTTGGGTATGACACGCCCGTCGTTGAGTTGCATCCGGGGACCATAGGTGTTGAAGATGCGCAGAATGCGGGTGTCCACCTTGTGATACCGGTGATAGGCCACGGTTGTGGCTTCCGAGAAGCGCTTGGCCTCGTCGTACACCGAGCGAGGGCCGATGGGGTTGACGTGACCCCAGTAGGTTTCTTTTTGCGGGTGCTCGAGCGGGTCTCCATAGCATTCCGATGTTGAGGAGATCAAGTATTTCGCGCCATATTTGCGTGCCAACTCGAGCGCGTGAAAGGTGCCAAGGGAACCCACCTTAAGCGTGGCGATTCCATGAGCCATGTAATCTCTAGGGCTGGCGGGGCAGGCAAAATGAAATACATAGTTCACCGCGCCGCAGTCGAAAGGTTCACAGATATCAAGTTGCCGCAATTCAAAACGTGGTTCCTTCCGCAAGTGCTCAAGATTGGAGACACGGCCTGTGAGAAGGTTATCGACGGCCACTACGGAATACCCTTGTGCCAACAACGCGTCGCAAAGATGAGAGCCGAGGAACCCAGCTCCGCCGGTGACCAAGGCACGTTCGTTAGTCATGCTTTCTTGTGATTGTTCCGCAAAATGCTGCTCGCGCCGGCAGGCTGGTTCTGTGGTATCGCTGGGAGGCGTCCCACGCTGTAGTAAGTGAATCCGTGTTGGGCCATAACATCGGGATGGTAGAGATTGCGGCCATCAATCACAATCGGGTATTTCAATTTCTCATTGAGCCGTTCGAGGTCGAGCGAGGCAAACTCCTCCCACTCGGTCAGGATCAGCAGCGCATCGGCCCCTGTCGCTGCTTCATAGGCGCTTCCGGCAAACTCAACCCGGGAATTCAAAACTTCGCGGGCGCGGTCCATGGCCGCTGGATCGTAGGCCGCTATCTGGCAACCTTCCTGGAGCAAAGCCTGGACCAGGAGTATGGCAGGGGATTCGCGAATATCGTCGGTACCACCTTTGAATGCCAGGCCCAGAACTCCCAGGCGCTTTCCACGCAGTGTCCAGAGCGCGCTGCGTACCTTCCGCAGAAAACGCTGCCGCTGTTCTTCATTAATACGCATCACTTCGTCGAGTAAGCGGAAGTCGTATCCACACTCCCGCGCCACCGATCGAAACGCCATCAGATCCTTCGGAAAGCAGGAACCGCCATATCCGATACCGGGATTGAGGAAGCGCGGCCCAATTCGCGAATCTGTTCCAATGCCTTGGCAAACCTGCTGCACGTTTGCTCCCACGGATTCACAAATCGAAGCGACCGCGTTTATGAAGGAGATCTTCATCGCCAGAAATGCATTGGAGGCATGCTTGATGAGTTCGGCACCCTTAGTGCTAGTGACGATGAATGGGGCGGGAATGCGCGCTCGATCAGGTTTTGGCACCGCGTCGCTTCGTTCATAGTAATTGCCATTGGTCAGCGGTGCATAGACCTCGCGCAGCACCGACGCGCAACGCTCGCTGTCCACGCCAACTACAATGCGGTCCGGGTAAAGAAAATCCGTGACCGCAGTGCCTTCACGCAGAAACTCGGGGTTGGATGCGACATCGAACGCCTCCGGATCCGTTCCATTACGCAGAATGACCTTGCGAATCCACTCACTGGTGTACACCGGGACCGTGCTCTTCTCGACCACGACTTTGTAGTCATTGACCGCCCCCGAGATCTCGCGGGCCACCGACTCTACATACGAAAGATCGGCGTCGCCCCTATCGGTGGGAGGTGTGCCCACCGCAATGAAGATGGTGGCGCTGGAACGCACCGCTTCGTGCAAGTCGGCCGAAAAGTCCAGTCGCCGGCCGCGATGCCGCTGCAGCAGTTCGGGCAGGAAGTATTCATGGATCGGAACAGTCCCGCTCTTCAAGACTGCGAGCTTCGGCTGATCGTTGTCTACCAGAATTACGTCGTGCCCGAACTCAGCAAAACACGCACCGGTTACTAGACCAACGTATCCCGAACCCACAACTGCGATCCGCATTGACTAACTCCCAAGACAAAATTGCACAAGCGCATGCCTACGCCGCTTACGGGAACCCATTTTGTGTGGTGCTACATTTTCCCAGAGATTTTCCGGAAACTCGCCTTCCGAGAGGGCCAGGACGAGACATCGGGCAACTCAATCTGGAGCCCATTGATGCGAC
>QIAR01000540.1 GCA_003225595.1 Acidobacteriota bacterium
CCTTGGGGACTGAAGCGCTTCCACGACTCTGGTCAGCTTCACTTCCTCACCTTCAGCTGCTATCGCATACGGCCAAACTTCGGAAGCGTTCAGCTCCCGTACTAACTTCGAATCCGCGCTGGAACGAGTTCGACAGCAGTACGGTCTTTGCGTATACGGCTACCGGAGTTTTTCAGCAGCCTGTGAAGCCGGGCCCTTTCACAGCGATTGGATGGCGTGTGCCAGCGTGCCACGCTCGGGCTCGTTTACCAGCAGGTGCGCATGTTTTGGCATCCTGCATATTTTGCGAAGGGCACGACCTTAAGCCTGCTCTGTCTTGCCGAAGCCCTGAGCGAAGTCGAAGGGGAAGCCGAAGGGTGCCATCAAGCCCTTTATTCTTGTCATTCCGAATCGGCTTCAGCCCGTGAGGAATCTGCTTTTCGGAGTTTTTCAGCAGCCTCTTCAGCCGGGCCCGGTTACTTTCCTAAAAACCTGCATCCCGACCGGAGCAAGATCATTCGGCAGCCTTCGCCGTACCCGCGAACAGGTCCTCGTTCTGCAGCGTGTTCCAGGTCTCGCCCTTCAGCGCCCCCGGGAAGTCAGGTATTTGCCGCTGACTTCGGATTCAGTCAGCCCAAAGGCCGACTAAATCCGCCGCTCAGCCCCCGCGTTACTTTCTCACCAAGAAATAGCTCCCGAGCACCAGCCGCTTCGGCCGTTTGAGATTGTCGTTGGGCAGTGCATATACGTTTATCCTTCGCACGCGCTCGTCCCTGAATCGCAGCACAAGAGTAAAGTTGCGAAATTCGTAGGTTCCACCGCCCGGCCTGAGCACAAACGCCTCCTGCTGCTCGCTGAGGTGCTTGGGTACCCCGTCGAAGTCCATCGTCGTCCCCACCATGTTCAATAGGCCGGACCGATCTTCGAAGGTGCCGTCGACGCGCAACATAAGTTCGGGCTCGGGGCTCGCACCCCACTGGCCTAGCACGTCTTCACGTGCGAATACGCCATCGGTGCGCAACCCGTCGATTGGCGACAACTTGGTCCAGCGCTGCGCGTCGAGAATGACCTCGTCATTCTGCGTCGTCGCCGTCACTACTCCACCCGAAGCCGTCCAGACGCCCCAGGAATCGCCAAAATCCCTTCGGTCGGCCGCAATGTCAGTCTCGAGTCCGCGTCCGGGCAGATTCTCGCGCCATTTGCCATCCGGCAGCACAACAATGATTCGGACGTCGTTCATTCCCTGAAGGCCCGACCCTGCGGTCAAGGCGTAACGCCGGCCGGTGCCGAAATACACCCCACTCAATCCTTCGCCGAACCCCTTTCCTGGACCCATAACTCCTCCTCCCGTGGTTGAGACAACGTTCTGGCCGTCCCCGAGTTGGTCCGTCAAGGTAAAATCGACAAGTCCCGTCGGGCTTGCTTGAACAATGTCGCTCCCGGGTGGATTTGTGTTTTTTTCCATCTGCCGAGCCGATTCCCGGGCAAATGAATAGCAGGCCACTACAGCCGCGATAACCCGGACTACCGCGCCCACCTTGGGGATTTTGAGTTCCTTGGCCTCAAAGCCGGCGCCCACGCCGCCCACAAATAACAGAAGGCCGCCAAACACGAAGACAACAATTTCGATGCTCATACCCCACACCCCTTCAGTACCAGCACGGAGTGTACCAAAGCAAAAGCTAGGCCTCCCGTCGAGTAGATTGGAGGATCTCACTGATGATGCGGGCTTGGCCCACTCTTCCTAGTGGCACGAAACACACCTTGGCTGCCCCACCCATCGCGGTTTTCGATGGGTGGGAGAGATCAGCGATGAGTCATCCGCAACCAGACAGTGTCGGTCATCATATGGCTCACAACTCTGCCCACCCTTTCGCAAAAAGTGCGAAAGGACGGGGCAGCCTCGGTTAAAATCCCCACGGGAAAAGAGGGGGCCAGCCCCCTGCCCGTTCCTCCGTCACCAATATGCTCAACTCCCGTAAAATAAAGCGATCAACACCTAATGATAAGGTAACCTGCTGAGCTTCGAAGTCAGGACCGGTTTGTCCAATCCTTTTCGTGTCAGGAGCAGACGAACAGAACGCATCGCGGTTTCGTTCAGTTTTGGGCCAATAATGACGGATTCGATCAGCGTATCTAACTCAACCTGCACTTGCCGATGGCCATTGGGCGGGTGGCCCACCTTTCGTTTTTTGAAAGGTGGGATTTCACGAACCTATCCCGCTTGGGATTTATGCATTCTGCGGATGCTAGCCAGGTCTTGTCTTTCAGTGGAACCGGTGAAGATGAGAAGGAAGCCCGGCGCCGCATGATCCTCGGCTCCCCAGCCGCCCACCCAAAACCTCGGTGCTACCAAAGCGGTCACGAACAGAAAATCCCGCCCAACGGAGCTTGAGCGGGTCGCACGGAATATGCGGCCCAAGGCCGAGCCACCGGGTCTTGCCCGCGTTATCTCGCAAGTGGATAATACGCGCTTTTACTCGACACGAGAAAGGAAGCGAAAACAGTATGGCGAAATGGGACTACTTTAGCTTTGAAGCCAATCATGATGGAATCATCGTCATGGTGATGAATGAGAATTGGACCAGCCCTGAGCTTCAGCAGAGGGTTAAACAGTATGAGGAGGAGTATCTGTCGGACTTAGGTGCAAGGGAATGGGAACTCGTTGCGGTTGTACCAACGCAGAAGGGCAGAAAGTTCTTCTTGAAACACTTTGCAAGAAATTAATAACCAAATTTATGCGAGAATCCGAACGATGTCGGCAGCAGAAAGATTGTACTTGTCCGTACTAGCGTTCCACTCCGCCAACATTTTCGTATATCTACTCTTGGTCGGTGCGTGGGAATTGAAATCCTGAGAAGCGAGATCGAGGAAGCTCCACTTTCCGTATTTCCGCATGTGTCGCGCATAGGCCATGAACTTGGTCTCGTTATTCCCGTCGAAACCAGGGAATTTCAGCCGCTTAGAATCTACGTTAGCCGTCTGGCCGTTTTTGAAAGCAGTCTGCATCATGTCATACATCTGAAGCACATCGCCTACATAGCCGCACTCCTGCGCGCTCATTGTCTCGGGATCGTCATAAATGTTCTGGAGTACGTCTTCGTAGTTGGCTTCGAACCCATGTTCTAGTATCTCCCTCGATTCCGCATGTTCCTGCGCACGCTGGGGCTCGAGCTTTTCCAAGATCGTGTACTGGCTCGCGAGTATCTTGCGTTCGACTCGAGTAATTTTCGTCATGCAATTAGCATCGCACAGTTGCACGCTAAACACAGCAGAGATCTTCCGGACATAGGGGCTGGCCCTCGATAAGAGCGAAGGCGTTGTCAAGGACGAATATCTCCTCT
>QIAR01000115.1 GCA_003225595.1 Acidobacteriota bacterium
CAATAAGGAAACGGTCAATGTGGATGAAGTCGATTTATTAAAGTGGTAGAAAAACAGCAGTTAGCATTTAGCACTCAGCATTTAGCCAACCGAGATTCTTGCAAAACTCTGCAATCCCGGTTGCCGGCCAAATGCCAATTGCTCAGAGCTAAAGACTAAAGCTAAGGGCCAAGGACTAGCGATCAACGATTGACAGAATGCGCTTTCTCGAACACATCTGGCTGATCCCACTACTACCCGCCTTCGGCGCGGCGATGATGTTCTTCTTCGGCCGCAAATTGCAGAAATCCGCAGTGAGCGCCGTTTGCGTCGGCGTGGTGGTCCTGGCTTTCATATGGTCGTGTGGCGCGGTCCGGCAGTATATGGATTATGCTCACGACGTTCCGGGCAAGCCTTTCGAGAAGATGGTCTATACCTGGCTGGGCAGCGACACGGGTCACCTCACCTATGTAACCCAAACCGGTACGCCTGCAGACTTCAAAGCTGAAGTTGGATTCCTGCTTGATCCCTTATCCAGCATCTGGCTTCTGTTTGTCACCGGCGTCGGTATGCTGATCCACATTTATTCCATCGGATACATGGGGCATGAAGGTGGTTATTACCGGTTCTTCGGGTACTTGAACTTGTTCATGTTCTCAATGCTGATCCTGGTCTTGGGGAACAATTACGCCGTGCTCTTTGTCGGATGGGAGGGCGTGGGACTCTGCTCATATTTGCTGATCGGGTTCTATTTCCATCGCAAGTCGGCCAGCGACGCCGCCAACAAGGCTTTTATCGTAAACCGCATTGGAGACGCGGGTTTCCTGCTGGGTATGTTCACCATCGCCTGGTACTTCGGGTCATTCCGCTTCACTGATATCACAGAGTTGGCGCGTAGTGGACATTTCTCCATCGGCGACCCAATCATTACCACCGCCGCGCTCCTCCTGTTTGTCGGTGCCACTGGAAAATCAGCGCAAATCCCGCTCTACATCTGGCTGCCGGACGCCATGGAAGGTCCGACGCCGGTCTCCGCCCTGATCCACGCCGCAACGATGGTCACTGCCGGCGTTTATATGGTGGCGCGCTCGAATGCGCTGTTCGTGCTGGCGCCGAACGCCATGAAGACGGTTGCGATCATCGGCGCGCTTACCGCGATATTTGCCGCTTCGATTGGGTTGGTGCAGAACGACATAAAACGCGTACTGGCTTACTCGACGGTTTCGCAGTTGGGATACATGTTCCTGGCGCTCGGCGTCGGCGCCTTCGCCGCGGGTGTGTTCCACGTGTTCACGCATTCCTTCTTCAAAGCCCTGCTGTTCCTGGGTGCAGGTTCCGTAATCCACGCCATGAGCGGCGAGCAGGACATGCGCAACATGGGCGACCTCCACAGCCGTATTCCGGTCACCCATTGGACAATGTTCATCGCGACGCTGGCAATTGCGGGCATTCCGCCATTTGCCGGATTCTTCTCCAAGGACGAAATTCTCTGGCAGACCTGGACATCGGAAGGTGGAGCTTATCGTTTGCTGTGGATCATCGGCTACGCCACAGCGCTGATGACGGCGTTCTACATGTTCCGGCTGATGTACCTCACATTCCACGGCCGTCCGCGAATGAATCACGAGGTGGAGCACCACGTTCACGAGTCGCCCAAGTCCACCGGACCACTGGTCATTCTGGCGATCTGCTCAATTTTTGCGGGCTGGTTAGGTTGGCCACATAGTCTTGGCGGCTCCGATCATTTCGCGAAATTTCTCGAGCCTGTGTTTGCAAGAGAGGCAGATGTATTTCAGGAACAAGGTAAAGCAGGGCAATTAGCTGCCGGCGTGAAGGAGGAAGAGCACACAACGCCCGCGGAATACTGGCTGATGTTTCTTTCTGTAGCCGCCGGGGTGGTGGGCTGGGGCATGGCGTGGAAGGCATATCGCCACGCCGATAAGGATTACACAGAGCCGATTGCCGCGAAGAACCCGCAGATTTATCAGCTCCTCTACAACAAGTGGTACGTGGACGAAGGGTATGACTATGCTTTCACCGGCCGCCGAAAGGTGGGAGATGTGCGTCTCGGGGTATTGGGTTTGGGAGATGCCTCGGCCTGGAACGACGTTCACGTGATCGATGGCACAGTGAATGGCGCTGGCTGGATCACACGCTTCACGGCGAGTTTTTCAAAGTGGTGGGATACGTGGATTATCGACGGAGTGTTCGTCAACGGTCCGGCGATTTTGGCGCGGATGCTGTCGTACCCCGCACGCTTACTCCAGTGGGGCTTGGTGCAGTGGTATGCGCTCGTGATGGTCGCCGGAATGTTAGGATTCGTTTTCTATTACGCGTATCGGTAAGAACGTATAGCGCTGGCGCCCTCGCCCCGGAGTCTGAGTTTGCATCCGGCGCACTATTGAGGGATGACGGCAGAACTGAGAAGCTGGCAAGTGAGAACTTAGAACTTAGAACTTAGAACTTAGAATCCAAAACTGCTCTTATGCAGAACCATATACTCTCGATCATTCTTTTCACGCCACTCGTCGGCGCCTTCCTGCTTCTATTTGTTCCTAAGGAGAACAAGGACGCCATCCGCTGGATTGCCAATATTTTTGCTCTTGCGGGTTTTTTGGTTTCGCTGCCGCTGGTACCGTGGTTCTGGGCACAGCGCTTCGAGCCCGGTTTCAAGTTCATGGAGGGTGGCCCCAACAACTGGATTCCGTCGATCGGCGCCGGTTACGTGCTGGGCATTGATGGCATTTCATTCCTACTGATCATGCTCACCACGCTGCTGGGATGGGTCTCGATCCTCTCGTCGTGGACAGCAATTGAGGACCGGGTGAAGGAATACTACATCTGGTTCTTGATTCTGCAGACCGGCATGCTGGGCGTCTTCATGGCCCTGGACTTTTTCCTCTTCTTTGTTTTCTGGGAAGCCATGCTGGTACCGATGTACCTGCTGATTGGCATATGGGGAGGTCCGCGGAAGCTTTATGCGGCGATTAAGTTCTTCCTGTATACGCTGTTCGGCTCCGTGCTGATGCTGCTGGGTATCCTGTTCCTGTATTTCCACCACCACACCGTCACCGGCGTTTACACCTTCAGCATTCCAGAGCTGTATAAAACGGCACCGCAGATTCCGTTTCACTACGCCATCTGGTTATTCCTGGCATTCTTTGTCGGATTCGCGATCAAGGTACCGATGTTCCCGTTCCATACCTGGCTACCTGATGCGCATGTCGAGGCTCCAACGGCAGGCTCGGTGATCCTGGCCGGAGTTTTGCTGAAGATGGGAACGTATGGTTTCATCCGCTTCTCACTGCCATTCTTCCCGGGTGTAGTAATGGATTCGCGAGTGCGCTGGTGGATGATCTTTCTTTCGGTTGTTGCCATCATCTACGGCGCGCTAGTCTCGCTGATGCAGAAGGACATGAAGAAGCTGGTCGCTTATTCGTCGGTGAGTCACCTCGGCTTCTGCACGCTGGGAATTTTCGCTCTGAACCCGCTGGGGCTAAGCGGTTCAGTGATACAGCAATTCAATCACGGCATTTCCACCGGCGCGCTCTTCTTGATTGTCGGCGTGCTGTACGAGCGGCGACACACGCGCGAAATTTCCGAGTACGGGGGTATTTCGAACGTCATGCCGGCGTACGCCACGATCACCATGATCATGTTCCTATCTTCGATGGGACTGCCGCTGCTCAACGGTTTCGTGGGCGAGTTCACGATTCTGCAAGGCGCATTCATGGAGAAGGAAATGGGCGGGCACAGCGGTCTCTTTTGGACGGCGTTCGCAGTCAGCGGAGTGATTCTCGCAGCAGCCTACCTGCTGTGGCTCTACCAGCGCGTTTTCTTCGGGAGCGTCACGAATCCAAAGAACGAAAAGCTGCACGATCTGACGCCGCGCGAGTTGGTAACCTTCGTGCCGCTGATCATCATGGCGTTCTGGGTTGGCCTCTATCCTAAGCCGTTCTTCCAGATCCTCGAGCAGCCGGTGAACCAGCTCGTGCAGACCGTGCGTCCTAATTACCCGCTGACTAGCGGCACAGTCAATGCGTCGGCTCAGCCCAAGTCGCTGACCATTGCTCCACCAGTTTCAGGCACGGCGGCCCTGGCGGTTCCCGAAGAGACGAGGGGGAAGAAATAGTGTCCGGCACGATTTCCCAATATTTCACCGGCACTGATTATCTACTATCGCTGCCGATGGTTCTGCTGACACTGTTCGCGCTGGGAATCTTGCTGATTGATTTGATGCTGCCGCGGGAGTGGAAGTGGGCTAACGCGGTTGCCGCGTTCGTGGGAGTTTTGTTCGCCACAGCCGGAGTTTGGCGGATTCAAAGCGTCTACGCACAGAGCGGACGCAGTCTTACCAGCCAGACCGCGTTCATGAACTCGATGCTGGTGGATCGGTTTGCTATCTATTTCTTCTATCTCTTCCTTGCCAGCACTGCCATCGCGATCCTCATGTCAGTGCGCTATCTCGAAATCGAGCAAGAACATCACGGTGAGTTTTACGCGCTGATGCTGTTTTCCGTGGTCGGCATGATGTGCATGGCCGCGGGCTTCGATGTAGTACTGATCTTTATTGGGCTCGAGTTGATGGCTATCTCCACCTACGTGCTGGTGGGCTTCCTTCGTACCGACCGGCGATCGAATGAGGCGGCGCTGAAGTATTTACTGCTGGGTGCGTTTTCCTCCGGCATATTCGCGTATGGTCTCTCTCTGTTTTATGGCCTCTCCGGCAGCACCAATCTGCAGGTGATCGGCACGTACTTGCGACGCCAGATGATGGCGAGCGGCGGTCATGCCAACCCGATCACTGTGATTGCCCTTATCACTACAGCTGCTGTTCAAGATTGCCGCTATCCCTTTTCATCAGTGGGCGCCGGATGCCTACGAAGGAGCGCCCACCAGCATCACGGGATTCATGTCTGTGGCGGTGAAAGCGGCGGCTTGGGCAATGCTGCTCCGTATCTTTCTTTGGGGGCTATACCCCTTACGATCGGTATATGTGCCGCTGGTAGTGTTTATCTCGATTGCGACCATGACTGGCGCGAATCTCGCGGCGCTGACGCAGAACAACCTGAAGCGGTTGCTAGCTTACTCTTCGATCGCGCACGTCGGCTACATGCTGTTGGGATTGGTGGCCTTTGGGTCAGGTGAATTTCCCGCTGCCGCTGACGGCATCAAGGGAATTCTGATGTACTTGCTCGTCTACACCTTCATGAACCTTGGCGCATTTGCCGTGGTCACTTCGCTGCGGCAGCGGGAAGTCATTGGCGATGAGATCGACGACATCGCGGGACTCTTCTTCCGCGCTCCAACGGAATCAATTCTGATGCTCATCTTCCTGTTGTCATTAGCCGGCATTCCGCCGCTGGCGGGCTTCTACGGGAAGTACTTTATATTCCTGAGCCTCATCGAGAGTCGACATTACGTGTTGGCCTCACTGGCCGTTCTATATGCCGTGTTCGGTCTTTACTACTACATGCGAATCGCCAATGCGATGTTGATGCGCCCAGCAGTGGACAAGGAACCGCTCCCCATCAGCCTGGGAATGTGGGCTGCGCTGGGTGTGACCGCACTCGCTACTGTGTTCATCGGAATATACCCGGAGCCCTTCATCCACGCAGTGAACTGGTCGTTGGGATTGACCCAGACCTCACCGATGGCGAGCTTAGTGCGGTAGCCGTTCGTAGGTCGATGGTCACTGTCTTTGCCTTTGGTCAAATCTTTGGCTTCAGCTCCCTTTGTGAAGCAGACGAATCAAGGCGGTGACCTTCCCGAAGGACCGAGACTAGCTTGCCAGACGAGGACAACACTTCGGAGAAACGAAGCTTCTGGCTTCAGATTGCGCGGTACAGCCAACTCGCTTTTACGCTTCCGGCCGCAACCGTGGCGGGCTGGTTGATTGGCGCCGCCCTTGATCATTGGCTGCACACAACCTGGCTTTACCTTCTTGGCCTGCTCCTCGGAATTGCCGCTGGATTCGTGGAACTCATCCGCACCGTACTGTCGTCGGAATCCAAGTAGCCGCCGGGCAAGCCCTGTGAAAACCGAGCTGCGCTCGGCTGGGCATCGAGGGCGGCTACTTCTAGGTGGGTTGGGGCGATACAAGCCACAATTGAGCGCGAGCGGCAGCAACGGCTTCAATGACGTTGTATGCTGCCCTGTATGTCTCCCTGACACAAAACGGAAAGAGTTGCGCTAAGTTGCACTAAACGGAGGTAGTCCTGTGATTGATGTACCTCCGCGACAGTCCACACAAAAAAAATGTCCTCTCGTTCTGCCAAAATACGTAGAATCTCGGAGACACTCTTTTCCACCCGCAATGCCTACGAGACTGTCCTACGTTTCAGCCGGTTGGCCGAACGAATTGACCTCGAGCGTGTGCCTAACCGGTCGTCTGGACCGCCAGTGGTCGCGGTGCGCTCTAGCAATCGGCAGCCACTCCACCACCCAAAACTTCTGCCGCTTAGGGAGAAAACCATTTGGAGATTTACCTTTTTCGGCAGGTGCGGAAGAGGTTCGGGCATGAAGCAGCATATTGAACCAGATGGCTTTGGCAAGGAAATCACTACATGAATATTCTGGTGACGGGAGGAGCTGGATATATCGGCAGTGTAGTAGCGGCGCAATTGGTCAGAGCTGGTCATCGTGTCACGGTCTTCGATAATCTTAGTCATGGAAAGCGCCGCGCCGTGCCTGCTGGCGTGGAGTTCGTTCTCGGAGATGTTGCCGACTGTAGAACCCTCAAAGATGTGATCTCAAGCCGACACGTAGACGCTGTCATGCATTTTGCCGGTGTTATCGAAGCCGGCGAATCCATGCGAGTTCCAGAGCTTTACTTCCGAAATAACACGGCCAATACTCTAAGCCTGTTGCAAGCAATGCTCGAGCAGGGGGTTCTGCACTTCGTTTTCTCCTCGACAGCGGCCCTTTACGGTGACCCAGAATCGACTCCGATCGACGAGATGGCGCGGCTTTGTCCTACGAATGCTTACGGCGAGTCCAAGCTTCTAGTAGAACGCATGCTCGAGTGGTTCCACCGTGTTCATGGACTGCGTTACGCGACCCTGCGTTATTTCAATGCAGCGGGCGCCTGGGGCGACTTTGGAGAAGACCACCGTCCTGAATCTCACCTAATTCCGCTCATACTAAGAGTGGCCTTGGGACAAAGTACCCACATTGCGATCTTTGGCAACGACTACGAGACTCTTGATGGTACTTGCGTCCGCGACTACGTTCACGTCTCGGACCTCTCGAGAGCGCATTTATTAGTCCTAGATAAGCTGGATCAGAACGGGCGAATGATCTATAACCTTGGCAATGGGCGCGGTTTCAGCGTGCGTGAGGTACTAGAGGTCGCTCGTCGTGTGACTGGTCGTCCTCTCCCAGCAATCGAAGCCCCGCGTCGACCTGGGGACCCCGCTGTACTGGTGGCCAGCTCGTTGAAGATCCAGAGGGAACTGAACTGGGTCCCGGAGTACTCGGAACTCGAAGCTATTGTGGCTAGTGCATGGGAGTGGCAGCAGCGGCATCCGAACGGCTACGAAGAGTAGTCCGCTGGAGTGAATCGGTGTTCGCATCTGGCGGGAACTCAGTTCACCGCGCTGGCCCTGGCATTCCGAATACGGCAGTCAACTGGTCGGTACGATCAGCAGCGCTGGTGGTTTACTGCTCCTGCTGTTAGACATGTCTCTACCGCAACAATCGTGGCCACAAGCCAGGCGGATATTTCCAAAATGCGAGTACCGTGGTGTTAAGTCTTACCTCGAATCATTCGCCGATAACAATTGGTCATCCGGAAAAGCTGCTCACGTCGGGAAGTATTACCCATGGTAAATCAGCTGGGAGATCCGAGAGTCGGTGTCGTGCCGTATTAGGTCGCCATTCTCGTGTAGGCGACCCGCCTAATTATCGGGATGTAGAAAACAGTCCTGTAAGAGCGAGACGGGCCCGTAAGAGTGAGATCAGTACCCAGCCTGACCCAGTAGGGCCGAATGTGATCAACTCAATCGACATTCAGGATAATTGTGGGCTTGACGGGTGCTGGTGCTTGTTCTTGGTGAAGGGGCGTCTGCCGTGAGGTGTGTGCCTGGCGAGGTCCACGTTTGGCGGATTGAGCTGGACTGCGCGGGAACTAGCCTGTCCGCACTAGCGGCCGTGCTCTCGCAGGACGAGCGGAAGAGGGGGGCACGATTGCGATCCGCCGAGCAGTGCCAGCGCTGGACGGTCGCTCGTGGGGCTTTACGCTGCATCCTGGCGACTTATGCCCGGTCGGAGCCCCGATCTCTGGCATTGCAGGCAGGGCCGCATGGGAAGCCGGAGTTAGTAGGGCCAGGCCAGGATATTCCCTTCAATCTCGCTCACACCGAAGGTCTAGCGCTCTTGGCAATCGCAGGCAGTGGCCGAGTTGGTAGCGACGCAGAAGTTGTGCGCGTTGGGATTGAGATGGAGGACATGAGCCGACGGTTTTTTGCACCCACCGAAGCCGACGAGATCTTGGCGTTGGCTCCTGAGGCGCGGCTTGCCGCCTTCTTCGCCTGCTGGACCCGTAAAGAGGTGTTTGTTAAAGCCCTCGGTACGGGTTTGTCTGTGCCACTCGACCGTTTCCAGGTAACAGTGCGAGCCGACCAGCCAGCCCGACTGGTCTCGGTGGCCTGGGATGAACCCAATCGATGGAGCTTGGTAGATCTGGGGGAGCCGGGTGTAGCTGCTGCGCTCGCCGTAGAGGAACCAGCGCCAGTGGTGCGGCGTTTCAACTTTGTACCGCCTCTGGCCTAAAAACCATTTGTGAAGAGCCATGGTATTCGAGAATACCGCGAGGCGATCCGTCACGTGCGCAAACGGCTGCTTTCTGGCGGCACACCGAACTAGAGCGCCAGAACGCCTGCGGACGATGTGGCTTCGAGTGCGAACAGGCATATTCCACCGGTTGAGTCGGAGCACAGCTTCGTAGAGTCACAGCTTTTGATGGTCAGCAATCTAAGATCGCAAGAAGCCCTAAGTGCGGTTCCAAACTTGATTGTCAGCCAGAAGCCGACGATCTTGTAGGACTCAAACTTCGCTTCCACCGATGCACACCGTATCACTTGAGTGCAGATGATAGGCAAGGAAGTCCTGCCGCACATTCACGCAAGCAGGTAAGCGACGTCCAGCGTCGAGCCTAGCTTTTCAAGTAGCTAGAACTGGCCAATCCGTGCCATTCACATGCACCATTCAATTCGTTTAGGCTGCGGTTCGCTCCGCTATGGAGTCGCCACGTACTGTACCTATCCTGGGAGGACACACGTGATGTTTTTAAGGTCCCCCGAAGATTCTTGCGCTTTCGTCCTGGTTGCGTTGCTTTTGTCGAGTTCTGTTATGGCCTACGCCGGGCAACAGTTTTCTGAATTGCCTCATCATTGCGATGTCCGATAGCTCCTTATGAAACGCATTCGAGGCGCGGGTAAACTTGTGTGTGTCATGCTGTTGGCGCTATGGCCAGCACCCTCTCACTTGATGGCTCAGGCGAACGTCCAGGGTCAGTGGACGACGCTTCCCTACACCATGCCGATCAACCCGATCCACGCGACACTGGTTAGCACAGGCAAGGTGCTGGTTGTCGCTGGTTCTGGAAACTACCCGCCAAACAAGAATTACCAGGCGGCAATCTGGGACCTGCAGGCCGGAACCATCACCACGCAATCTGTGACTTGGGATATGTTCTGCAATGGCGCAGTGGCCCTGCCGGACGGGCGCACGTTCATCGATGGGGGTACAACGCAGTACAACCCGTTTCACGGCGCCGCCAACGCTTCAGTTTTTGATCCCGTAAGCAACAGCCTTACGGATCTGCCGACTATGGCGCACGGCCGCTGGTATCCCACGGTGACAACTTTAGGTGACGGGCGAATCCTGACCTTCTCGGGCTTGAATGAGACAGGCATCACTAACACCGCGGTTGAGATCTTCACATCAGCGTCCAACACTTGGAGCCCAGAGTACAAAGCCGGCTGGACTCCCCCTCTTTACCCGCGACTCCACCTGTTGCCGAACGGAAAGGTTTTCTACTCAGGGTCGACCACCAAATCCCGCTACTTCGATCCGTCCACCCACACGTGGGGCGTCATCGCAACCACGAACTACGCGAGTACAAGAACATATGGTAGCTCAGTACTGTTCCCTCTTACACCAGCCAACAACTACAAGCCGGTAGTCATGATTATCGGGGGCGGCAACCCAGCCACGGCCACGACCGAGATTATCGATCTTTCGGCAACGACACCGGCATGGCAGTGGGGACCATCCATGTCTCAGCCCCGCATCGAGATGAACGCTGTGATTCTTCCCAGCGGCAAAGTTCTCGCGGTGGGCGGCTCTGCGAGCGATGAGAACGCAAGTACGGCGAGTCTAAATGCGGACCTTTACGACCCTGCCACTAATACTTTTTCTGCAGCGGGCGCCAACGCTTTTGCCCGGCTATATCACTCGGTCGCATTGCTCCTTCCCGATGCAACTGTGTGGCTGGCGGGCAGCAATCCCAAGCGTGGCACGTATGAACCGCACATGGAGATTTACCAGCCCGCTTATTTGTTCAATCCGGATGGTACGCTAGCCACGCGGCCGACAATCGCCAGCGCTCCCAGCACAATCGGTTATGGAGGGTCATTCACGCTACAGACTTCCGATGCTGCCAATATTGCTTCCGTCGTTCTGATCAAGGCAGGCTCAGTGACTCATGCCTTTGACATGGATCAGCGCCTTGTAGGTTTGTCATATACGGCGGCGGATGCCGGCGACTTGACCGTGAACGCCCCCCCGAACTCCAACATCGCTCCACCGGGGTATTACTTGCTTTTCCTGCTGAATTCGGCTGGGGTTCCATCGGTCGCAAGTGTCGTCCAAGTGACAGCAGGTTCAGATTTCACGATAACGACATCGCCTCCACTACAAGGAATCGTTCCGGGCGCCACCGCGACCTACATGGTGCAGGTGGTGCCTTCCGGCGGGTTCGGCGGAACTGTCAACCTGAGTGTGAACGGTGTTCCCAGTGGCGCCACTGCCAGTTTCAGCACAACTTCAATCACCGGACGTGGCTCATCTACCCTGACTATTAATACGACGGGTTTGAGCCCTGCCAGTTTCCCTTCGACGTACCCGCTCACCGTCAGTGCGAGCGACGGCACGCTTACTCGCACCGACACCGTCAATTTGATCGTGAACTCGCCTGGTGACTTCTCGCTTTCGGCATCGCCTACAACTTTGGCCGTGCTCAAAGGAACCAGTGGTCAATTCACTATTGCCCTCGTGCCCTCGAATGGCTTCGTGGGAACAGTAAATTTCACTCTGACCGGATCGCCCGGCCCCAATGTGACCGCTACGTTCAACCCCACATCACTGACAGGGTCGGGGTCCACGACGGTAACGGTGCAGGCTGCTTCCACCGCAGCTAGCAGCACTTCCAACCTGACCATCACTGGCACCAGCGGCACGGTCGCGCACTCGACACTCGTGACTCTGACCGTTCAGTAAAACCGTTGAGCTTGCCGATTCGTCATTGAATGGAATTCTGCGTTAAGGACAAACCAGAATACTGGAAGGGCCCGAAAGAACGCGACTCGGCGCACAATACCGCGTCCTCAGGAGTCCAAAGCGGAAATCCTCGTTTAGTCCGGGGGGCACCAACATGCGTACCCACCTCCCTAAGTTTTTGCACGGCTGATCATCGCAACTGGACCTGTACGCCCGCTGTTTACCATTATGGTTCTGGGCACTGCGCTCGCTTACAGGGGTTACAATGTCGCCGCTCCTACCCTCCACACGCCGATGACCCGCACAAATATGGGGCCTGGAACCAACACGTACCTGGCAATCATTGTCTCGCTGCTGTTCGTGTCCGGCTTGATACTGCTCGTGCGCTTACTGTGGCGTGGAAAGTAATAGAAAGTTCCACCGCTGACGCGGAGAACAGGCAAGGGGGAATCGAAGCCGCCGAGGATGGAAATGATTGTTGCTATTCACCTCAGAAATGAGCAATGATTACCTATGTCGTTTCCGGGCAAAGCATACCCGTTTACTGCGTTTGGAATTTGCGAGATTCCTGAATTGGCAGGCGTATACGGGATAATGCGACACGACTCGAACACAGGAACGCCGAGGTTTTTGTCGATAGAGACTGCCGGCAATCTACAGAAGAGAGTGATTGAGACGCTCAACACTCGCGCCTTTCCTGATGCCACTCATGTGCTCGTTGACACTGAATCACAGACATATCCGGAGCGGGTTGAACGGGCGGAGCAACTTCGCAAGGAATACAGCTTGGAGACGGCAGCCAGACGTGTTCCCGGTCTCGGACCGTAAGGCATAGAAACCCGAATGTCACTAGACAGAGGAGACTTTTTTCATGACTTCTGCCTGGCCGTCACGGCCACCTGGGACAGCAAACAATGAGGGCCTCTTTGGCTCTTTCGGCCAAGCGGCAGCCTTTCGTTCGGCCTCCAGGATCTGCTCTGTCGTCATCGATTCCGCCAGTTCCTTTTTCGCGATTGTGATCTGGTCGATGACTCCAACATTCGACCTCTCAGATAATAGGCACCACATGTATGCGGATATGGTGTCCCGCGCCAGTCCTATTCCATCCTTATAATTCTGGACCAATCTGAATTGTGCCGCGGGTAGGCCCTGTTCAGCTGGTCGCGTGTACCAGTCCGGAGCTGCACTCTCGTGTTGTCCGGCATGTTCTCGAGTTGTAGCAGGCTGGCTAAGCGTGAGAAACAAAAGTTCCATCCGGTTGGAAACTCCTACCTTATCGAAGATGCGTAAAAGATAATTTTTGATGGTGTGCTTACTTAGCCCCAAGCGCTGGCCAATTTCGTGGTTGGTAAGCCCCTCCGCCAGGCAGTGCACGACTTCCAGTTCGCGTCTGGAAAGCAGATTTATTCCGTCAGCATTGACTGCCCGTATGGCTGGCGTAGTAGCGAGGGCGTCCAAGACAAACGTTATCTCCTTACTGTTGGCCCAGATTTGATCCTCGTACACACACCGGATGCACTTGCAAAGACTCTTAAGGGGTTCGTTCTTGGAGAAGACTCCTTTGGCTCCTGCCCGGAAGGCTTTCACTACTGCCTCGGCCTTGGAAGAGTCCAGCAGCATTACCCCCCGTACTGCGGGCCGCAGTGTGCGAAGTTCGCGCATGACTTCAAATCCGCCTGAGGGCTCCCCGTCCAGGTTGGAGCTGATGACAGCGACGCCGAGTGGCAGCTTCGCTGTCGAATCCAGGAGTTCACGAGTGGTTGAAACTGAAGCAACCACGTGAATACGACGATCCCGCTTCATCGCGTCGGACAGCAACTGGCTGTGCATCCGAGTGTTGTCCGCGACCACGACGTGAATTGTCCCCTGATCCGAGCGTTCCAGAAGCTGCATAGAATCCTCCCGAGTGACGAAAACTGGCGCTTCACCTGGACCCTTGGTCAAACTTTTCGCGCGCAAGGTGATCCGAGTGAAGAGCAGGTGCACGAAGCACAAAATCAAGTGCACGAAGCGCAAAGTTTGAGCGCCTGGGGGAACAACTGCTGTCTAAAGGGGGGAGGGATCTTAAAGTGCGCTAAATTACTAGAGTTTAATTAATCGCTTGTTCGCATCTTCTACAACTGCGAAGCAACCTTTCGCAGTTGAGTGGTGGAATCCTAGCACTCCGCTTCACGTGAGGCAAGCAAAAACCCGATTGCGACTACGATTTTTTTGTGCAATCGCTGGGAGTAGGATGCCTCAGATGACTGCCTGGAGCTACTAATTGATCGCTAGAATCGGGATCTGCGAGCGATGCCTTTTTGTTGGGATCTCAGAATGAGAACAGAAGTGTTTTTCGAAGTCTTGATAATGATAAATGATAGAAGTCTAATAAAACAAACGAGATACATACAGCATTTCTAGGATTCCATCACGGGTGTCATAACAAGCCGACGTCCAAATGTCCAACTGTCTAGTTGGGTTCGGCAGGACTCCTGATAGGGGAAACCTGTCCCTAGTCCCCAGTTCCTCCAGTCTGGAAGGCAAGCCCTACCTTGGAGTGGTCTTCGCTAACTAGTACGCTCTACCTCTTGTCGCAATTGGTACTCGCTTGTAGGGTAAAGATCACGGACGCGGATTTTTGCCTTTAGATAGTGTCTCTCTCCTCCCCCTGTTCGGTACTTCGACAAGCGTGTGTGGAACATAGGGCCAAATTATGCGTGTGACCCAGAGGGCGAAGCTATGAGCAGCAGCGGGCAAGTCTACGAGCTCAGCTCTTCAGCTCCTGTCATTGGAATGGAGAGTTGGTACGCCATTCACACCCGCGCTCGGCATGAGAAGGTCGTTGATCAGCGTCTCCGGGAGCAAGGTCTGACAACTTTTCTTCCGCTTGTGAGTGAAGTCCACCGTTGGAGCGACCGCCAGAAGACAGTAGAACTTCCGCTTTTTAGTTCCTACCTGTTTGTCAGATCGGCTCTGACCCACGAAGAGCGTCTACGAGTCTTTCGTGTAGATGGTGTACTGGGTTTTGTGGGAGGTCACGGGGAAGGGACGGCGATCCCCGACGAAGAAATTCACGCAGTTCGAAAGCTTCTTTCGCAGAACGCTTCTTGGGGCTCCCATCCGTTCCTAAAAGTCGGGCAGCGAGTTCGGATCCGCGGAGGGGCCCTCGATGGAATCGAAGGCATTTTCCAAGCGCGAAACGGAGGCAACACCCTCGTCGTATCCGTGAACGCGATCCAGAGATCCTTGGCTGTTCGCATCGAAGGATATAATGTCGAGGTTGTATAGCTTGCTGGAAGATTTCCAATCAAGTCGGCTTCTCCAAGCGAGGGCGAAGTGTTTCTAAAATTTTATAACTTGCGGGAACAACCCTTCGGCACGACACCCAATCCTCGTTATCTATATCCCAGCGTCGTTCATCGCGAAGTGCTGGCGTCACTCCTGTACGGGATAGAGAGCAATTTGGGTTTTGCAGCTGTAGTTGCCCAACCAGGGATGGGGAAAACGACCCTCCTGTTTCGCGTTCTCAGTCGATTAAGAAACTCGGCGCGGACGGCATTTCTGTTCGAAACTCAATGTGATTCCCGGTCGCTGTTGCGATACCTGCTCGCCGAACTCGGCGTAACCACAACTAATTCTGATCCGGTGGTTCTTCATGAGAAGTTCAAACAAGTCCTGTATGAGGAATCGCGAATCGGCAGGCGAGTCGTCGTAATTATTGACGAAGCCCAGAACCTTGATGCGAAAGTGCTGGAAACCGTGCGCCTACTGTCCGATTTCGAGACTCCGGACGCGAAGTTGCTGCACATCATTCTGGCGGGGCAGCCCCGCCTCGCGCAACAATTGGCTCGTCCAGAACTGAGTCAACTACTTCAGCGCATTCCTATAATGAATTTCATCAGGCCATTGGAGCTTGAGGAAGCGACGGAATACATTGAGCATCGCCTGCGCGTTGCCGGTTACAGCGGTCCCCAACTGTTCACGATCCCAGCATTGGAGGGGATCGCTGAGCTTAGCGGTGGAGTGCCTAGAGAGATTAATCGTATCTGTTTCAATGCACTGTCGCTTGGATGTGCCCTTGCGCTAAAGCAGATTGATCGCTCGCTGATCGATGAAGTGGGCGCGGACCTCGATCTCGGCCTGCTTCTGAAAAATCTTAAGAAACGTTATTCTGTATCTGTGCGATCCGTCAGCATACCGGATGTCATCCAGCAAAAGGCTGGACCCTGCAGCGCGGAAATCGTGCCAGTCCCGGGGATCAAACAGTCGGAGGAAACAAGTCCCGACGCTGCGCGCGCAGCCACCGAGACGAGTGCCGGCCCACCGGCTGCCAAAGATACGCATCATCAACTTCGGCGAGCACAGATCCCCGGTTTCTGTAGAATACGTTACTCGGCTGCTGTCGATAACAAGCTGCATGGCCTTACTCCCCAGCAGTGGGAGGAAGAAGCCCGAGGAGCCTATGCCTACATACAGCACTTCCTCGCGCGTAACAAACCAGCCAGAGCACCCTCCGATCCGGAGTAGTGTCTACTAGCATTCGGGGGACGAGTGGTTCGCATCGATCGAGGCGGTATATAGGCGGGTTTCGCAGCCACCAGTGATTTGCGTTCGATGATGCTGAGAGAGAGAGAAGAAGGTAAGCTTTACCGGAGGAAGCTGCGTAATAGGCGAAGCGCAAGTTCGGGCTTGAGAGTGCGACGGCAATTGGAAGCTCAGCGAACATGAGTAAATCGAGGAAAGAGTAAGCAAATGACTAGGCGCAGAGGATTACGTACAACCTGTATTGGTGCGGTTTTGTTCATGGCAGTGGCATGTTTCAGCAAGCAAGTCCCGCAGGCGATGCTCTCTAGTGCCGATCAGAACCGTGCGCAAGACAAGGCGGGGGCTTCAAAGAACGAAAATAGCGGAAATCAGCCAGGCTTCCAGCTGCGAACCCCGCGTTATCTATTGCGACCGGATGATGTATTGGATCTGTCGTTCGAATTCAGCCCCGAATTCAACCAAACTGTGAGCGTTCAGCCGGATGGCTACGTCAGCTTGCGCGGGATTGGGGAGATGCACGTAGCTGGCAAAACGATTCCAGAGCTCAACGAAGCTCTCCTCATCGCCTACGAGAAGATTCTTCACGACCCCGTCATTGTGGCTACTCTCAAGGAGTTCGAAAAGCCTTATTTTATCGCCGGTGGACAGGTGTCGCATCCCGGGAAGTACGAGTTGCGGGGCGACACAACGGTGACTGAGGCGGTCGCCATGGCTGGGGGCTTTAGCCAAATTGCAAGACATTCGCAAGTGTTGCTGTTCCGCCGTGTGTCCGACGGCTGGACTGAGACGCAAATCCTTAACGTGAAGAAGATGCTGGGTGAAAAGAATTTGCGCGAAGATTTGCACATCAAGCCGGGAGACATGATCTTCGTGCCTCAAAACCGCATTTCCAAGATAGAGAGATTTCTGCCCACCCCCCGGGCGTTGCTTTACTTCAACCCGACCCAGTTTTGAACTTTTGAACTGACGACCGAAAGGGAGATTAGAAATGGTTGGAGAATTCTTACCCCGTGAAGGTTCCCGCCGCGAGCACCTGACGCCAACGCTGCGGGACGTGCTGGCCATCGGATTCCGGTATCGCCGGGTGGTGATCCTGTGCTTCGTCGGGATTATTCTTGGCGCCGTTTTGGCCGCCGTCATATTGCCGAAATACCAAGCCGAAAGCAAAATTCTCGTGAACCGGGGACGGGTCGACCCGGTTGTGGCCCCGACCCCCGAACAAAATAATCCCATCGGAAACTACGCCGTGGCCACAGAGGAACTAAACTCCGAAGTGGAGCTGCTGAACAGTTACGAACTTCTTCGCAAGGTTGTGGTCGCCTGCGACCTGCAGCACCCCAAGAAGCCGTTCGGCAAGATGCTGGCGTTCTTTCTTACTATGGGCCTCACGGAGGAAGAAAAGATCGATAGAACCACGGGAAAGTTGGCGGATGGTATCTCCATACAGACGGTGCCGAAAACCAACGTTATTGAAGTCACTTACACATCACCTGACCCCCAGCTTTCAGCGCGAGTTCTAGCCACGCTCAACAGGTTTTATCTGGAGAAACACCTGGCCGTTCACCGGCCTGCGGGGCAGTTCAAGTTCTTTGAAGAACAGAGCGCACAGTTCAAAAAAGGCTTGGACGCTGCGGAGTCGCGCCTGGCGGACTTTCCACAGCAGTACGGTGCAGTCGCGCCTGCTGTCAATCGGGACCTCACGCTACAGAAGCTCAACGAGTTCACGGGCATTTGGCAACAGACGCAAGCGGCCATTGCGGACACCGAGAATCGCATCCGCAACCTGGAAGAACAAACAAAGTCGCTTTCCCCGCGGCAGATGACGGAGGTCCGCAAAGCAGACAATCCCGAACTTCTGCAGCAACTCAAAAGCACTCTGCTTAATCTGGAACTGAAGAGGGTGGAGTTGTTGACAAAATTTAAGCCCGATTACCGTCTGGTCCAGCAAGTGGAAAAGCAGATCGCCGACACTCGTGAAGCGATCGCCAATGAAGACACGGCGCCGGTCCGCGCAGAAACCACGGACATAAACCCAACCCACCAGTGGGCAACGTCGGAACTGTCCAAAGCGCGCGCGGAACTCAGCGGATTGCAGGCGCGTGCTGCGGCGACCCAGCGGATTGTCCGAGTGTATCAAGCGTCGGCCCGCGACTTCGACCAGAAAGGTATTCTGTATCAGGATCTGCAGCGGACCGCGACCGCGGCGGAAGGAAATTACCTGCTCTACTTGCGCAAGCGGGAAGAAGCACGCATCACGGACGCACTTGATGAAAAGCGAGTTCTGAACGTGGCCATCGCAGAGGAACCCATTGCGCCTGCCCTGCCGGTCCACTCTCCATTCTTATATGGGCTTCTTGGCGCCGGACTTGCGACGCTGTTGAGCGTGGGATTGATTCTCACCTTGGAGTACGTGGACACTTCGTTCAGCACGCCACGTGAGGTGGAAGCGATCTTGAGCATACCTGTGCTGGCGGCCATTCCACATGACGGAAAAAATGGCAACGGTAGAAACGGCAGTGGAAATAACAGTGGTTTTGGCCCAACGAAAGATGTTCGTCGGGATCTAGCAAGAAAGTAAACACCATGTTTCTCAGATTTTACGAACTGCGGGAACAAGGCTCTGGGGTTGATCGCCGAATCGCGACCGGGGTATACCGCGGAACATAAACAACTATTGCTTCAACGCACTCTCGCTGGGGCTGTGCGCTGAAACAAAAACCGGTCGATGGGGCGATTGTGCTGGAAGTGGCGGCCGACCGCGGCTCGCTCCGATATCCTCGGACGACGCGTTGCCTATAATAAAGATTGACCTCCGGTAATGGATCAGGTGCGAGCGGATCCAAGGAGTTTGCGCGAGTTCCGGGGGACGAAGAGCGATTCTTACCGGAAGAATTGAGGTACAGGTGAGCAGAAACTACGAGTTATTGCAACAAGCTGGTAAGGAGCGGGAGCTGTTCCAACCGGATCTGGAGGTGCGGGACAGCACTGCTCAAACTTTTAGCATCGAGCGAAACGACCTAGGTCTGGAGGGACTCGAGAGAGAGGAAGTGACGAAACTTGTTCAGCGTGTGTTTCTCCTGCCCGGTCGAGATGTATCCCGAGTAGTAATGTTCTCTAGCGCCGAGAAGGGCGTTGGATGCACCTGGGTGACCGCAAATGCGGCTATGGTCCTAGCATCCCTGGTGCCTGGGTCGGTTTGCGTGATTGACGCAAACCTCCGCTCTCCCGACCTGCACACACAATTTGGCTTCGGAAATAACCTTGGACTTGCAGGGGCCGTGCGGCAAGCGGGGCCGGTCAGGGATTTCACGCAGCGGCTCGGTGCGAACCTTTGGCTCATGAGCTCCGGGTCGGACGATTCAAGTAGCCAAACCATACTGTCCTCAGACCGGATGTCTGCGCGAATCGCAGAACTGCGCAACGAATTTGACTATGTCTTGGTTGATTCGCCCGCCCTGAACCTCTATAGCGACGCAGTTGTGCTGGCGAGACACTGCGATGGGTTGGTGCTCGTTCTCAAAGCGAACTCCTCACGCCGTGAGACGGTGCAAAAGGCTTTGAAAGACTTGAGCGCCGCGAACGTGCGCGTGCTGGGCGCAGTGTTGAATCAGCGAACGTTTCCTTTGCCGGAGGCTATCTATAAAAGGCTGTAACCGAATTCACACTCCCCCGAATGTGACTCGGCAGAGTTTCGTTGATACGCGGTTCATACTCCCGCGCGACACGAGAAACAGATCCTTACTCAACTCCGGGACAAGGGCATCAGGAATTTTCTGGCGCTGGTTCCAAGCATTCGTCGCTGGAGCGACAGGCGTAAGGTGGTGCAGTTGCCACTTTTCCCCTGCTGCGCCTTTGTCCATCTAGATTATTTCACTGACCAGCGTCTCTTCTTCGCACTCCAGGAATAGTAAGCTTCGCCGGCGTCAGGCAGGAAGGGGCTCCGATTCCCGACAAGCAGATTGAAGACATCCACGAAATATTGGCTCAGAACGGATCCCCTCGATCCCGTCCAGACGTCCCCCGCGTATGCGCACCTCTGGCCAATCTTGGGAAAAGGACACGGCACGCAGGCAACGCCTTCTGAGCCGTTACTCGTCACAGACTTTGGTTGTGTCAGTAGAACCTATCCATCGATCCTTAGCCATTGTATTGATGAGTACGACGTCGAGCCGTTCTAGAGTTTAAGTCCAAGTCGAAACTACTAACTCACCTTAGGCGCGCCTCGATTCACAGAATTTTCGGGCCGCTTCAGTGGCTAAGACACCAGATTCCCTTAAGCAAAATCCTCAGGATACAAGAATTGGCTACTTTCCCTATAGATCCCGATCCGAAGTCTAGGGTTGAATCTATCAATCCTCCTCCACAACTTCGCCTTGCATCCCATGCAACTTGGCCTCCTGTCGGATTGGCTGAACTACAAGGTGCAAAAGGGCCGGTTGCCGATGCGCTGTGCCCCAAGGCATTGCGGCCGGAAAGAATCTGGAAAGCCGACGGCAAGCGCACGCTCCAGATCGGCCGTATTGTCACAGACATTCTGTTGCTTGCTGCTATAAGTACATTGGTTTTGACTCGTTTCACATCTGCTCATACCTTTGTGAACCAGCACGCGAGCCTTTTATTGCTCTACGGAGCATTAATACTGCTCCTGTGTCACCAATACGATCTCTATCGTGCTCCGCACTCACGCGTGCGCCTGGATGAATGCCTTGTGGTGGCCAAGGCGCTAGCTATAGCTACCCTGCTAATAGCGATTTCCCTTTGTGTCTCCGGCCTGGGGATTGTTTCTGCCGCCGTAATTGTCCTCAGCGGCCTCCTGAGCCTAGCCACACTCACCGCTTGGAGACTAGGAGAGGGAAAGCTCATTGAACGCCGCGTCATTAATGGACACGACGCACGACGTGTGTTAATTGTGGGCGCCAATGACGTGGGACAGCGCGTGGCGCAGTCTCTGACCGAGAACAGACAGTGGGGGTATGTCGTCCAGGGGTTCTTGGATGAGAGCCAGCATTCCAATGGCCGGCGTGTGCTGGGCAGGATTGAGGATCTCACCCGCGTAACCCGAGCAGAGTTCGTAGACGAGATCTTGATCGCTCTACCTTGGGGGAAGGAACTGGTAAATAAGGTCGTACAGGACGCGCGTCGAAACCACTTGGGGGTGAAGGTGGTGGCCGATTATGATGGCCTGACCTGGGGAACCCCTCTCGATTACATCGAGCAGGTTCCGGTTTTCACCCTCCACGAAGAAACTAAACACACTTTTGCTCATTCAGTAAAGCGCCTGATAGACATTCTCATATCAACGATCGGTCTCATGGTGATCTCGCCACTCCTAGCACTCATAGCCATTGCCATCAAGATCGATTCCCCGGGACCGACATTCTATCGCTCGATTCGAGTAGGGAAAAAGGGGCGAAGATTTGTCTTTCTGAAATTTCGTAGCATGGTGGTCAGCGCCGACCAACTCAAAGCAGATCTAAGCAGCCTTAACGAACGAGAGGGGCTTCTGTTCAAGCTCAAGAATGATCCCCGAGTAACCCAGGTGGGAAGGTTCCTGCGTAAATATAGCCTGGACGAACTTCCACAACTTTGGAACGTGCTAAAAGGCGATATGAGCCTTGTCGGACCCAGGCCACCCACGACGGACGAATACGAACAGTATAGCCTGGAGCACTTAGGTCGCCTGGATGTCATCCCGGGAATTACCGGGCTCTGGCAGACGAGCGCTCGAGAAGATCCATCTTTCGAGAAAGCCCTGGCACTTGACATCGAGTACATCGAGAACTGGACGTTGTCACTAGATTTCAAGATCCTGTTGCGAACCGTTCCGACCGTACTGGGAGGAACTGGCTGTTGACAGCGCCTCCCATCTTCACTTTGTGATTCCCTAGCTGGACCATACTCAAGGCAAACATGAGCCTCGGCGTTAATTTCTTGTCCTCAGTCAAAACCGCAACCTCACTCGGCAGTGTCAGCCCGAATCAGTCGGAGAAGCGAGAGCTGTCCTGCAGCGCCTTTGCGAGTGAGTTGTACCGACTGCTCGAGGAACATCAAATCCCCTACTGTGTCCTCAACCCCTGCGAACGGAATGCCGACCAATGGTCCGACAACATCAAGGTTGTGGGTTATCTCCACGACTCTGCATTTCGCAAGCTTCTGCGCGTACTCGACGAATGCGGACTCTCCTATCGCGTCCTACCTCCCAAGGCATCGCCGCACCAAGGTCCGGCAAACATCGATTTGGCCATTCACCCGGATGACTTGCCACGATGTGCGGCGGTCCTCCGCAGTCTTAACAATCAGGGCTATCGATTGGTACGGTGTCCGACTTCTTCCTTCACCGCGCATTACTTCACATTCATGTGGACGGAAGGGGCAAAACTGGATTCCATAACGGTCAACTTAATTCATGAGTGGCGGCTCAAACTTCTCAATGTTCGAGAGGTGTTGGCCAAACGCCAAAAAGGCAAGGATCTCTGGCTGGCGCACCCGGAGGCAGAATTCACACACATGCTCCTGAGAGGCGTTCTGGAAGGGACAGACTTTCCCGATTATTCCCAGGATCAGCGCTCAACGGCTCTGGCTGACCAAGTTGGGAAAGCTTGGGTGGAGAAGTTGACTCGGGAACTTTTCGGGGAGAAATGGCAAGGTAATCTGTGGGACGCCTGCTCCAACAGTCGGTTTCGCATTCCCGGTGCAAAACTTCGAAGGCAGTTTTGGAAGAATGCCCTGGTGCATCACCCGTTGCGCTCGCTGCAGTTTTGGTTACGGGAGTGCTTGCGAATGATCAATGGTGGTCTAAGCCCCACAGGCGTGTTCATTGCTTTGCTGGGGCCGGACGGAGTTGGGAAGAGCAGCCTCATCAGCCAGCTTACCGCGGCAGTCGGAGGTGCGTTTCCGGAGCAACGGGTATTTCATTTTCGGCCGATGTTGTTTTGGTCAAGAAAGGGTACTGGCCCGGTAACCGATCCGCACGGAAAACCCCGGCGCCCGGCCTGGCAGTCGATGGCAAAGATCTGCAGTTTGGTTCTGGACTACTGTTTCGGCTACAGGTTCCTTGTCCGTCCAATGCTGCGCCGTTCCGGCTTTGTCGTCTTCGACCGCTACTTATACGACCTTTGGGTTGATACGAAACGCTATCGCTATGGAGGTCCGCTCTGGCTGGCAAGACTTGTCTGCTATCTTGTGCCCACGCCTGACCTGTTGTTTGTGCTTTCGGCGCCGCCCGAAGTGATAATCGCTCGCAAATCTGAGGTCCCGTTACAGGACTTACGGCTTCTGTGCAGCGCGTACCAGCGAATTGTCAACGAGCTGCCAAACGCGGTTCCGATCAACATGGATCGAAGCCTTGGTGAAGCAGTAACTGAAGCGTCTCAGACGATTATCGAACATTTGGCCGGGCAAGCATCCAGTGAGAAATTCTTCCTTGGTATTCCCCATGAACTTTGAAAAAACCGCCGACTTTGCCCCGGCCTACTCGCCTCTCCTTGATCGCACGAGTGCCAAGATCGCGGTGCTTATTGGTGCCGCAATCATCGGAACAGCGATACCCCTCTATCCCGAGGCGTGCCTACCGATTCTGGGGCTGGCGTTCCTTTGCGTCGTAGTGAAGCAGCCGGAATTGGGTCTGCTGATGATTGTGGCATCTCTGGGCATCTTTACCGACGGGTGGAACAGAAATCGAGCGATCGACGATCTGGTATACCGGATTAACATCGGGAAGGTTTATGTTACCGAGTTTGTCGTATACGGCTTTGCGTTCATCTACATCATCCGTAGAATCCTTCATCGTGAAAACAAAAAGCTGCTGAACTTCAAGAGTCCTCTTGACTGGATATTGCCTCTTTTTGCGCTGTGTATCGCTTTTTTCATGTTTTACGGATACGAGCTGACGCACAATGCTGCCAAAGCCTTCGGCTACCACGGCGGACGGGTGGTCATCGTTGGCATCGTGTTCTACTTCCTGCTGGCAAATACGCTCTCCGGAACAGAGTCGGCAATAAGAGTGTTCAAATGGTTTTTCGTTGCGGGCACCCTCAAGGCGCTCTTTGGGTTGATGCGCTACGTCGGCGGCTTCAGCGGTGCAACGAACTCTTATCATGGGATTCCGGTTCCTTTTGTAGAAATACCCGAGACCTTTGCGCTCAGTGTCTGTGTCGCCGGCGCGGCGGCAGCGGTGGCCTTCGGGATCTTGAAGAAGAGTGAGCTTATCTTCGTAGCGGCAGCT
>QIAR01000116.1 GCA_003225595.1 Acidobacteriota bacterium
TCAACAGCGCTTTCATTCATATCGGCAAATAATCGTTTGGCAGTCACCGTGCCAGCTTAGGCGAAAGCAACTGATAAGCAACCGGTTGCCTCTACATACCAGGAACCTTCGGCAAGGGTTAACCACGGGGTTCCCAGAGGGGCTGACACAACGAGTACTCCGTTGTATACTCCCTTAACTCGCGCCCCACTGCCTCCCAAGCATCCAGCGAGAGAAGGCTCGTGTGCAAACTGGTTGTTGTCGACACGCTCCCGTGACACAGCGGGCCCAGTAATCCATGGAAGAACACGGCCCAGTTCGCCCGCCGCAAGACTCACCCGATCCTGGCAATAGAGGGGCAGCCGTACGCACTCCCTCTAAACCTGACAGCCCTGCGCCGGGAATAGCCCCAGAATCCGGCCTGTCTTGTCACGCATGATGTTCTGCGGCTTCAAATCGCGATGGATCACGCCTACACTGTGCGCTGCCTCCAGTGCCCGGCACACCTGCTGCATGATCTCCACCGCCTCCTCCGGCTGGAGCTTCTTTTTCTCCTGGATGAGAGCGCGCAGGTCCTCGCCCTCGATGTACTCCATCGTGATGAACTTCAGACCCTCGGCTTCGCCAAGATCGTAGATACGGATCACATTCTTGTGCGTGACCTGATGGGCCAGGATCAACTCTTGTTTGAAACGCTGGATGATGCTCTCATTTCGCGCCAAATCCGGGCGGATCACCTTCAGAGCGACCATCCGATTCAATTCACGGTCCTTCGCCTTGTAGACTGCTCCCATGCCTCCTTCGCCCAGAAGTTGCATGACCATGTAGCGTTGTCCCAGGACTGTGCCTGGCTGCAGGATGGGCTGCCCGTAGAGAGCACTCGACTGCGACGACTGTTTCGCCTGCGGCAACGCGCTGTCGATCATGGTGGGGGCGTCAGGGGCGTCAGGACTATTGCCCGACGGGATGTCAACAAGAGTAGGCGAATCGGATTCTGGGGTTATTCCCGGCGGAGGGCTGTCAGGTTTGGAGGAAGTGCGTACAGCTGCCCCTCTATTGCCAGGATCGGGTGAGTCTTGCGCCGGGCGAACTGGGCCGTGTTCTTCCATGGATTACCGGGCCCGCTGTGTAACGGGAGCGTGTCGAAAACAACCAGTTTGCACACGAGCCTTTTCTCGCTGGATGCTGGGGAAGCAGCGGCGCGCGAGTTAAGCGAGTATACAACGGAGTACTCGTTGTGTCAGCCCCTCTGGGAACCCCGCGGTTAATCCTTGCCGAAGGTTCTTAGTACGTAGAAGACAACCGGGTTGCTTATCAGTTGTTTCGGCCTAAGCTGGCACGGTTACTGCCAAACGATTACTTGACGATATGAACGAAAGCTCTATTGATCGAACGGAGAGTGTCCATTTTGTCGCGCCTGGGTCGAGTATTGCAAATGCCTCACGGGTGACCGAGTGCTCTACGCGCCCTACCAGGAAGTTGGCCCACACATTCCCAATATTCCCCTGGAAGACGGCAAGGTGCTGAGTGGCGCTCACGCCGTGTTCGGCGCGCTGGATTCGGTCCAGAGCAAGAGATGGATGATGTGGTCGTACAAACACATCGCGGCCGTCGCCTCGTTCTCGGCAGCAGCTTACGGCGTGATCGCCCGCCATCGCTTATTCGCCTACCGAGTGACGAGTCTGCTGTGGGGTATTCCTCTTGGAATTGAGACTTACCGGGCGTCCACCTGGCTTTTTCTTAGAGCACTGGGCGCGATTTACCTCATTGCCTTCGCATCGTTCGGAGTACAGGCAGCGGGACTGATCGGTTCGAGTGGTATTCTGCCCGTGGCCGACTTCCTTCGCTCCACACGCGAATATTTCGGGACAGCGGCGTATTGGAATGTTCCAACCCTCTTTTGGCTGAACGCAAGCAATGCCGGCGTCAAAACTGATTGGATAGCTGGAATCTGCCTCTCGGTATTTCTTCTTCTCGGCGTAAATTGGCGCCCGATCCGCCTGGCATTGTTCTTGCTCTATCTCTCCATCGTCATAGCTGGCCAGGTGTTCATGACTTACCAGTGGGACGCCCTGCTGCTCGAAGCCGGATTCCTTGCTATATTTCTCGGCTCCTCATCGGTCATCATCAGGCTTTTCCGCTGGCTATTATGTCGTTTCATCTTTCTCTCCGGTGCAGTGAAGCTGCTGAGCGGAGACCCTTCCTGGCGCAGCTTCACCGCGCTGCCAGTTCACTACCAAACGCAGCCGCTACCCACATCCCTGGCGTGGTACATCTATCAGCTTCCTGCCTGGTTTCATCGCGCATCCGTCGGATTTCTCTTCTTTGTCGAGCTCGTAGTTCCCTTTCTGGTTCTCGCGCCACGCCGGATCCGTATCTTCGCCGCGATGGCCATTACGGTGCTCCAGGTACTCATTTTCCTGACCGGAAACTATGCGTTCTTCAATATCCTTACGCTCTCACTTTGTCTTTTTCTTCTGGACGATTTAGTTCTCGGTCGACTCCTGCCTAAGAAAGTATTCGACCGAATACCAGCCACTGTGACCGATGACCGTAGACCACACATACGTAATGCGCTCTACGGATGTTTCGCTGCCTTTGTGCTGTTCGTCAGTGGCTTTCAGATGGTCGGCATGTTCTCGGGCCTCCACTGGAGGCCGGCGGACGCTGTCATTCGCGCCATCTCCCCCTTCGAGATCATCAATACCTACGGACTCTTTGCCGTGATGACGACTTCACGGCCCGAGATCGTCATCGAAGGATCGAATGATGGAGTAACGTGGCTGGCATACGAATTCAAGTACAAGCCGGGGGACCTTGCGCGACCTCCGACTTGGGTAGAGCCTCATCAGCCACGGCTTGACTGGCAGATGTGGTTTGCGGCGCTAGGGAACTATCGAAGCGATCCTTGGATCATTCAGTTCATGGCCCGTCTGCTCGAGGGTTCAGGCGATGTTCTGCGACTTCTAGGGCGCAACCCTTTTCCCGACGCGCCGCCTCATTACATCCGCGCGATGCTTTACGAATATCGCTTTGCGACCCCCGCTGAGAAGAAAAGTACAGGAAACTGGTGGCACAAGGAATTGAGGGGTGTCTACGTACCCGCAATATCTCTTCGCGGGCAAAATCAATAGAGGATTCCCTTAAATCGATGGTGTTCATGTGCGCGACTTGAGACATCTTCAACTGGTCGTAGAATTTGAAAGCAAGTTTCGGATAGCGGCGCTTCTGGTCGGAAAGTAACATGATTATGATTCGATGTCGGTGGGTCGATAGAACTCCCGAGTGAGAGCTGTACGAGTATTGAGGCGTCGTTTGAGCACGGTCAGTTCCATGCGGAAAATCAAGCAACGGGTTTCTGAACTGGATTGGCAAGCGCTTGAGCAATCGCTGTGGGAATGCGGTTACGCCAAAACACCGCCCTTGCTGAGCTCACAGGAATGCGAAGAGTTGGTCCAGCTGTATCCCGACGACACGAGATTCCGCAGTCGAATCGATATGGCCAGATACCGCTTTGGCGTCGGAGACTATAAGTATTTCGCAGAACCGCTACCTAAAACTATCCAGGAACTACGAAGCGGTTTTTATGCTCCACTCGCCTCAATCGCGAACCGCTGGATGGAGAAGCTAGGTAGCGAGGAGCGATATCCCCGCACGCTTAACGATTTTCTTACGATGTGCCGGAAGCGCGGCCAGTCGAAGCCAACCCCATTGCTCCTGCACTACGAAGCAGGCGGATATAACTGCCTTCATCAGGATCTCTACGGCGAGATCGCATTTCCATTACAACTGACCTGTTTCTTGAGCGAGCCTGGCCGGGATTATAGCGGAGGGGAGTTTCTTCTCCTTGAGCAGCGTCCACGAGCCCAGTCAAAGGGGGAAGCTATAACGGCTCGGCAGGGTGAGATCATGATCTTCACCACCCGTTATCGTCCTGCGCAGGGGACGAAAGGTTATTACCGTGTGAACATCCGTCACGGTGTGAGCCGAGTGAGTTCTGGTGTGCGCTACACGCTCGGCGTCATTTTTCACGACGCGAAGTAAAATTCCCAATGCTTCTGCTGATTTCCGCGCCCGGCTTGGCGTTATTTCTGCGGTATAGATTAGACGAACGTCACCGGAGATAGGGTTTTGGTCAATGCAAACGCAATGTGTAGCTGCTCTCTTGATTAAGACTGACATGGCCTGAACCACGCAAAGTTTGTGCGTGTTGAGTAGAGACGGACTACGCGTTCGATGCTCCTTCGCAAAGAGATTTGGTGAGATCCCGTTGCGTGTTCTTCATCAGTAGCGTATGGCTACTGGCCTACTGCGAAGGCTTGGCAATGTTCGCCGAATAATTGCCGATCTTGTTGCAATTTGGGCACGTCAACTTTCCGTTATGCTCAGCCATCTCTCGCAGGAAGGCTGAAAACACCTGGCCGCAGTTCTTGCACAATACTTCAACCATTTCGTCGCTCATATTGATCTTTCTTTGTCAACGGCATTCTTGACAGAGCTCTTTCACAGACGTCTGGATTGTAGTTCAGTTTTCCAGAATAAATATCACGAACTTCAGCCCTGAACCCAAGTGAAAATACCATCTTGACGGGAGCGCATACCCCAATTTCACCGCAAATTGGGCCGCCACCTTGCTTCGTTCCGATGCAGGCGGTGTTCTGGTTCCCTCGACGCGGCGGGCGCTCAGCAACGCGTGAGTCTACTGCCGTCTATCGTTCACCGCTGCAACTGCCGTTACACTAACGAGCCCGCCGGCCAGCTTCGGTGTGGTTGGCTTGGCATGCTTGTCACGGCTCGCATGTACTGAGCGCGTTCGAAAGCTCTCGGGTCGGCGCAGCGGAGCTGGCTCATGCTGCCTTGCATCTGTCGCACGGATTCGTACTCGTGGGTGTCGATCCAGTCCCGCACTCCCTGTTCGATATAGCGTAGATGGTTAGGCCCGTTGCGCAGCAGAGTAGAACAAAGCATGGTGACACTGGCGCCGACCATGAGCAGGTTGATCACATCCTCGGGCTCGTGCACTCCGCTGGTCGCGGCGAGGCCGGCCTTCAGGCGGCCATAAAGGATTCCAATCCATGTGAGGGGAAGGCGCAAGGCCTGGGGCGTGCTCAGTAGCACGTTGGGTTTCAATTCCAGTTCCTCCAAGTCAATGTCAGGTTGGTAGAATCGGTTGAACAGGACCAATCCATCTGCGCCAGCCTGATCCAATCGCTTCGCCATATGGGCCATGTTGCTGAAGAATGGGCTGAGCTTCACCGACACAGGAATCGTCACGATTGACTTCACAGCCTGGAGGATATCGAGGTATTGCTGCTCGATTTCAGCGGCCGCAACATCGGGATCGGTGGGAAGAAAATAGATGTTACATTCCAGGGCGTCGGCTCCCGCCTGCTCGATCAGACTGGCGTATTGGGTCCAGCCGCCGGCCGTAGCACCGTTGAGACTGGCGATAATCGGTATAGATACTGTCTCCTTGGCTCTGCGGATGTGATTTAAGTATCCCTCGGGTCCCACCCGGAATTCACTGGGCTGGGGGAAGTAAGTAAGTGACTCCGCGAAACTCTCCGTGCCAGCTGAGAGACGGTGTTCAAGTTCCAATTTCTCCTGGCGCAACTGTTCCTCAAACAGGGAGTACAAGACCACCGCGGAGGCGCCGGCATCCTCGAGGCGGCGTATGCCGTCGATCTCCTGGGATAATGGGGATGCAGAAGCCACCAGCGGCGTGCGAAGCTGCAGGCCAAGATAAGTAGTGCTGAGGTCGATCATGGGTCCTCCTCTGGAGGCTGGGACAGCCATTTATGGGACAGCTATTTAACAGTCGCCACCAGACTCGTTTTGTCTTTACTAACTGCTGCAGTGCTTGCGGGTTGATCTAATGAATGTTCCGTCGCTCTAGTCGGTTCCTTTTCCGCTTTCCGTTGTGCCAGATACTCGTATAGTCGGTAGCGAACCTCGGCGTCATGCTGCGCCTGCTCCCATAGGTACTTGGCATCTTCCGGTTTGCTCTTGGTGAGCATCTGGAAACGGGTTTCCATCAGCAGGAAATCCTGGAGCTTTCGCGTAGGAGCTCGAGAATCGAGCGTCAGGGGATTCTCGCCCTTGCGGGCGCGGTCGGGATGATAGCGGTAGAGCAGCCACTGGCCGGACTCGACCGCGGCCTTCTGGTCCGCCATCGCCGTAGTCATGTTTATGCCATGGGCGATGCAGTGCGCGTAGGCGATGATGAGGCTAGGTCCGTCGTAAGCTTCCGCTTCAAGAAATGCTTTAAGGGTGTGCTCATCTTTGGCGCCCATTACGACACTGGCCACATAGATATTGCCGTAGCTCATGGCCATGAGGCCCAGGTCTTTCTTCGCCTCCGGCTTGCCTCCGGCCGCAAATTTGGCTACGGCCGCACGCGGTGTGGACTTGGACGCTTGGCCTCCGGTGTTAGAGTAGACCTCTGTATCGAGCACCAGCAGGTTCACGTTGCGTCCGCTGGCCAGCACGTGGTCGAGGCCGCCGTAACCAATGTCGTAGGCCCAGCCGTCGCCCCCTACGATCCAGACGCTTTTCTTCACCAGCATGTCGGCTAGGGCAAGAAGCTGTTTGGCCTCGACGGATTTCAATTGTTGCAGTTTTTCTTTTAGTAGCGCGACCCGCTCGCGTTGTTCATAGATATCCGCATCGTCCGTCTGCGGTGCCGTAAGTAGTGCAGTGGCCAGTTCTTCGCCGATTGATTCCGCCAAGCGGCGCACCAGTTCGCGCGCGAATTCTGTCTGTTTGTCGATGGAGACACGGAAGCCGAGGCCAAACTCGGCGTTGTCCTCAAACAGCGAGTTCGACCAGGCGGGCCCACGTCCTTCGGCATTCTTTGCCCACGGACTTGTAGGCAGGTTGCCGCCATAGATCGACGAGCAACCAGTGGCGTTGGCGATTAACGCGCGGTCGCCGAAGAGCTGCGAAAGCAGCTTCAGATACGGTGTTTCACCACAACCTGAGCACGCGCCGGAAAACTCGAACAGCGGCTCTTGTACCTGTTGCTGGCGGATGTTGTGGACCTTGATATTCCGGCGATCGAGCTCAGGGATTTTGAGGAAGAACTCCCAGTTTTCGCGCTCCGAGAAACGCAGCGCCGGCTGGGGCATCATGTTGATGGCCTTCAGGCGTGTCTGACTCTTGTCCTTAGCCGGGCAGATGTCTACACAAATGCCGCATCCCGTGCAGTCTTCCGGCGCGACCTGGATCGTGTACTTCAAGCCTTGCCATTCCTTATCGCGTGCAACGGTGGACTTAAAAGTGGACGGAGCTCCTTCCAAGTGTCTGTTGTCGTAAACCTTGATTCGGATGACGGCATGCGGACAGACCATGGCGCACTTACCGCACTGGATACAAGTCTTCGTATCCCAGACGGGAATCTCGAGCGCAATGTTGCGTTTTTCCCACCTGGCAGTGCCGGTCGGGAATGTGCCGTCCACAGGGAAAGCACTGACTGGCAGTTCATCTCCACGACCGCCGTAAATCACCCCTAGAACGTTCCGCTCGAACTCCGGCGCTTCCGGCGAAAATGGTGGCGGCATCTCAACCGTGCTGTTGGCTGCCTCCGAGATCTTGACTTCGAACAGATGGGCCAGAGTCTCGTCGGTGGCGCGCATATTCTTCTGAACGATTTCCTCGCCCTTCTTGCCATAGCTATCCCGGATGGACTTGCGAATAGCCTCAATAGCTTCCTCTCGGGGCAGAACCTTCGAGATCGCGAAGAAACAGACCTGCATGATCGTGTTCATTCGGGAACCCATGCCGCTGTCACGTGCCACTTGATTCGCGTCAATCACATAAAACTTCGCCTTCTTCGCGATGAGTTGCAGCTGCGCCGCGCGCGGAAGGTGATCCCAAACTTCATCTGGGCCGAACGGACTATTGAGAAGGAACGTCCCGCCGGGAACAAGGGCGCTGAGCATGTCATAGCGCTCGAGGAAGATCCATTGGTGGCAGGCCACGAAATTGGCCTTGGAGACGAGATAGGTGGACCGGATGGGCTTGGGTCCAAAGCGTAGATGAGAAACGGTAGCCGCTCCGGATTTCTTGGAATCGTAAACGAAGTACCCTTGGGCATAATTCTCGGTGTTTTCGCCAATGATCTTGATGGAATTCTTGTTCGCGCCCGCGGTGCCATCCGCACCCAGGCCGTAAAACATGGCACGGACAACACTCTCAGGTTCAATCGAGAACTCAGGATCGTGTTTCAGGCTGGTCTGGCTGACGTCGTCTTGTATGCCCACCGTGAAGTGAACTTTGGGCCTCACACCCGCCAAATTGTCGTACACCGCTTTCACCATGGCCGGCGTGAATTCTTTGGAGGAGAGGCCATAGCGCCCACCGACGATGGTCGGCAGAGTCTTCAGCTTGCCATAGCCGTGGTTCAGCCCTTCCTGGACGGCGTTCACAACGTCGAGGTAGAGCGGTTCGCCTGCGGAGCCCGCTTCCTTCGTGCGATCAAGCACGGCAATCTTCCGTACAGTCGCCGGAAACGCTTCGAGGAAGTGCTTCAGGGAGAATGGACGATAGAGGCGAACCTTCAAGAGGCCGATCTTCTCGCCCGAAGCATTGAGGTACGCCGAGGTTTCGTGGGCCGCCTCGGCGCCGGAGCCCATCATCACGACTACGCGTTCGGCATCGGGCGCGCCAACGTAGTCGAACAGATGATATGAACGGCCCACGATTTGATAGAACTTGTTCATTACGTCCTGCACTTTGTCAGGACAGACCTCGTAGTAAGGATTGCTAGCCTCGCGGATCTGGAAGAACACATCCGGGTTTTGGGCGGTGCCGCGCAGCACGGGATGATCAGGAGAGAGCCCCCGCTGCCGATGCTCGAAGACGCGCTCCATGTCGATCAGGGCACGCATGTCGTCTTCGGTGAGCATCTCGATTTTGTTGATTTCATGTGAGGTGCGGAACCCATCGAAGAAATGAAGAAACGGGATGCGGGATTCGAGGGAAGCAGCATGCGCGATGAGTGCCATATCCATCGCTTCCTGCACGGAATTTGAACAGAGCATCGCGAATCCTGTGCTACGGCAGAACATCACGTCCGAGTGGTCGCCAAAGATGGAGAGCGCGTGCGTGGCTACTGTGCGTGCCGTGACATGGAATGCCGTGGGCGTCAGTTCGCCAGCGATCTTGTTCATGTTAGAGATCATGAGCAGCAGGCCCTGGGATGCGGTGAAGGTAGTGGCCAGCGATCCGGTCTGCAACGCGCCGTGCACTGCGCCGGCGGCGCCGCCCTCGCTCTGCATTTCGATTACCTGCGGGACGGTACCCCAAATGTTGGCCACGCCTTCTGACGACCACTGGTCAGCCCACTCGCCCATAGGAGAGGAAGGGGTGATGGGATAAATGGCAATGACCTCATTGAGGCGACATTCGCGACCGCCTCGTTGGCGTCCATGGTCTTGAACTTGCGTTTCATGAGCACCCTCTCTCGAATTTGTCCCGCGAGGACAGAGCTTTGTGCCGTGCCGCTCCTGTGCCCTAGGGGCGATGTTCACGTTAAGAATGCCAAAGTGCAAGCGGGATGTCGGAGACCAGGTTCACACACGCGTGTGACGGCAATCACAAACCGTTCCTGGGCGTCCCCGGCGTGATGTTCTCCGAATTCATGAGGAAGCGGTTGCTGCAATTGCAGGGTCCGCCCTGTCATTCGATCAGGCCCCGAGCGACAAGCAGCACCGCGGCATCATCATGGCGATAGGCATTACCAACGCCGATCACCAGGAGCTTGGAATCTTCACTCGGGTTTCATTTTTCGTTCAGTTCCGCTTCCTCGGGCTGTGCGGTCGGGTTTTTTTGTGTCACTTCCCTTCAACATCCGAATCAGATCGCCCAGATTCCATAAAGTGTTGCAACCTACACCACTACAATGACAACCGCTGCATCTTCTGCGGGGCTAACGGAGGATTCGCATCATGAGAGTACCTCGCGCCCCCGAGACGGACTTTCCCCACGGATGAACATGCCAACGATGTCGTCCATCGACAGACGATTTTATTGGCCCGGGACGCGGACACCGCCGCCCGCCAGCTATATGCCGACAGAGTGAACTTTGTTTCTTCTGGCGTGGTCGCGAACCAAAAGACACAGCTGGGGTTCAATAAAGCATTCCTCGTGCGTGATCCCGATGTTCACACGATCGCAATCGAGGATAGATAGGGGAAGGTCGATGAAAGGAATCATTTATCACGCGTTGAGTGGGCGGCTGCCGCTGGAACTCGATTACCGCGATCCGGCTATGCCTAGCGACAAGGGCGGAAATCGAAAGGAGTGCGCCGGAGCAGAGCCGGTGCAACACAGCGATGCGAAGGCACAGATCGCGGATGCGTTTGCATGATTTAGCCGCTGTGGCAACGATTTGTCGCGCAGGCGCGCTTCTCCGCAGTCTGTTGGAGGCGTGCCCGGCGTAAATTGAACGTTGCGGGATTCACATTTTTCAGAACAGCGTAAGTTGTTCCTCTCCTTCCGGCCGCGTATGGGCGCGTTGGCTGTGCCTGCCGCTCCTGATGCCATGCTTCTGCCGCAGACGAGCCAGCAATTGTGAAACCCTCTTGTGATACGCCTGAGGCAGAAAAGCACGGTTGTTGAATCGCTCGCGATAGCTTGCCACCAGCTGTGGGAATTGCTTTTCCAGGAAGGGAAGAAACACTGCGGCGGAACACGGTTTCAGGAAGAGCGGATTGGCATAAATGTACTTGCCTCCCGCTTCAGCTGTAGCCCTCACCAGCGCCTCCAGATCATGTGGTGAATCGGTGATACCGGGAAGCACCGGTGCGCAGATCACGCCCGCATTCAGTCCTGACTCATTTAGCTTTCGCACCGTATTAAGCCGCAAGTCTGGTCGCGGCGCCCGGGGTTCCAGCATTCGCGCCAACTCCGAGTTCAGCGTAGTGACGGTCAAGTTCACGAAGAGCTGATTGTGTTCCGCGACTTTTTGCAGGAGATTGATATCCCGCAAGATGAGATTTGATTTTGTGACGATTCCGAGCTCCAAGCCGCGATGCCGAGCCAACTCTTCGAGAATTGCTCGTGTGACTTCATAGCGGCGCTCGGCAGGCTGATACGGATCCGTCGCGGTACCGATGGCAATTTCCTCGCCCGGTTTTACATGACGAAGTTCCTGCCGAAGCAAATCGGCGGCGTGTTCTTTGACGTAGATCCTCCGCTCGAAATCTACGCCCTGGCGCATTTCCATAAATTCGTGGGTGTAGCGAGCATAACAATACTTGCAAGCGAACTCGCAGCCGCGATAAGGATTGATCGTCCAAGTGAAAGGCATGCGCGCGCTGGTGCAGCGATTGAGCAGGGAGCGCACCGGAAGGGTGAAGTACTCGACATCGTGGGCTTGCCGGAGCGATTCGCCCTGGGCAGCGAGACGCGCGATACCGACTAGCGGGGTGCCTTCGGACGAGGGGATGAGGGGAAGGGAGGCCATGACGGCTTTCGCCTTTTGTTCACTCATCATAGGCCGCATCGAAAACCGTGTCAAGCAGCAGCCCGAGGGCAGGCTTGATCTTGCCCTGGTTAGGGCTTCATTAGCAGTACGTTCACAGCTTTCACAATCACCTGGACCTTGTCGCCCTTTCTCAAACCAAGCTCTTCAAGGGACTCCAACGTCATAACGGATGCCATTCGTGACTTGGCTGGAGTCTCCAACTTGACCAGGCACATCAGTTTGCCCTTCTTGATTTCCTGGACTTCGCCGATGATCTGGTTCCGTGCGCCGACTTTCATCGTGGTTCCTCCGAACAATTCGAAACAATCTAGTTGCTGTGCCGTACCTCACACGCGCGGTTCTACTTGCTGGTCTGGCCCTCCGCTGGTTTCTCGCGCGGCGGTGGGGGGATCGTGATGTCCACGGGCGTTACCTGGCCCAGCGACGCTAAGGGTTTATCGAACCCGGAAGTGTTTCCCACCACTAGCACGGCCAACTGATCTTTGTGGAGGTACTTGGCCGCAACGCGTGCAACATCCGCGGTGCTGACCTTTTCAATCCCCGCGCGATAGCGTTCCAGAAAATCCGGCGGATATCCATAGAACTCGTACGCCATGCGTTCCCGCAAGATCTTCTCCGGCGTATCAAAATTGAAGATGAACGAGTTCAGGATGGAGTCTCTGGCGCGCTTGATCTCATCTTCCGTAATGGGGCGCTTCGTTAGATCGTCAATCTCCTGATAAATTGCCTGGATTGATTCGACCGTGCTCTGGCTTTTGGTGCCGACCGACATCCTCAGGATTCCAGGATGGTCGAATGCAGTGCCAATGCCACCGCCGACTGCATACGCGAGTCCCTTGGCGGAGCGGATATCACTGAAGAGGCGTGATGAAAATCCTCCGCCGAATGCCTCGTTGAAAACTTCAATCGCATAGTAGTCGGGATTTTTGCGGGTGGTGCCGAGGTGAACCATGCGAATCGCGCTCTGGTTCACATCTTTCTTTTCGACCAGGTAATAACCCGGTTTTGCCGTCTGGAATTGGATCTCGGGTTCATGCCAAGCCGGGCCTTTGGGCCAGGAACCAAATACCTGGCGTAACTTGGCCTCCATGGCTGCCGGATCGAAATCCCCCGCCACGCCAAGGATGATGTTATTGGGATAAAGGTGTTCATGATGCCAGTTCAAGAGATCCGGGCGTGTGATGGCGGCGATGGTGGCGTATTCAGGCACTCGCGCGTACGGATTATTCGCGCCATAGGCGAGCTTTACGGACTCTCGCGTCGCGATTCCACCGATCTCGTCGTTCCGTCGCGAGATCGCGTCGAAGGCTCCCTTTTGTGCGATATCGAGCTTGTCATCGTGAAATTGCGGTTCACGCAACACGTCGAGAAATACTTTGAAGACATCTTCGAAGTCACCCTTCAGGCAGGACCAGCCAATGGTGGTGGAGTCCACACCGCCGCTGGTTTCCACTTTGGCCGCTCGGATCTCGAGGAAGTCGTCGAGTTGATCGCCGGTTTGGGTTTTGATTCCACCTGTGCGCCAGACTTCCCCGTAAATATCCACCATGCCGATTTTGCTTGCCGGTTCGATTCGCGATCCGCCGCGAATACGGGCTACTCCGTCGATTAATGGCAACTCATGGTCTTCCTGCAAGAAGATCACCATGCCATTCGGCAGCTCAATTCGCTTCGGCTCCTTAGGGTGGAAAGCAGGCAGTTGCGGAATTTTGATCTGCTGCCAATCGGTTGCTTGTGCGGCCGCGTGCGGCATGGCGGCCGTTGCCAGAATCGATGCGAAGAATACGAGAGCGAGAGAGAAACGCCTCATTCCTGACCTCCTTGCGGCGCCGCAGCCGAGGCGCTGGCCGCGTTCTCGATGATGCCCACGGTGCGATTGATGGGCACGAACGTTCCTTTGGCGACTCGCCGGATGTCGGCCTTGGTGACCTTGTCAATCCGGTCCACCGTGCGGAACAACTCGCGCCAGTCATCGTACCGCGCCTGGTATATCCCAAGCTGGAGTGCCAGTCCTACATTGTCCGCAAGCCCGCGGATCAAATTCGCCTTGGCGCGGGTTTTAATCATCTTCAGTTCTTCGTCGCTGATGTCTTCTTTCTCGATTCGCGCAATCTCGGCATGAATCGCATCGCCCACCTCTTGCGGCGTCTGACCGGGTAAGGGAACAGCGTAAAACGCGAATAGATGCGGATACTTGGTGCCGGGAAATCCGGAGAATCCTGCCGAGAAAGAGGCGATCTTCTTATCACGCACCAGTGCGCGGTAAAGGCGCGAGGTGCGCCCTTCCGACATTAGATCGGCTATGGCATCGTAAACCGCGTCATCTTTATCGTGGTAGTCGGGCCGGTGATAACCCTCGACGTAGAAGGGCTGTGAAGCCTCGTGCAGCACAACTCGGCGTTCGGAATTCTGCGGTGGCTCCACGGTGGTCCGCTCGTCCGGCGTGGGAGGAGAGGTCAGCCGGCCGAAATATTTTTCAATAATCGGCATGGCCTCGGAGGCTTTTATGTCGCCCACCACGGTGACCACCATGTTCGAGGGCACGTAGTAGCTGTCAAAAAAGTGTTGCGCATCGGTAGCGGAGAAAGAGTTCAGGTCCGATATCCAGCCGATGGTTGGTCGATGATAGGGATGCGCCGCAAAGGCTGCGGCGATGAACTGCTCAACCAACCGGCCGATGGGCCGACTGTCCGTGCGCATGCGCCGCTCTTCGATTACCACGTTGCGCTCGTCGTAAAACTGCCGCATCACCGGATGCAGGAAACGTTCCGACTCGAGGTATGCCCAGAGCTCCAGACGGTTTGAAGGAAAGGAATAGTGATAACCGGTTTCGTCATCGCTAGTGAAAGCGTTCATTCCCTCGCCACCTTCGCGCTCTACGATTTCGCCGAACTCATTGGGCTTCACATATTGGTTAGCCGCGATAACGGCATCTTTCCAGGCCTTTTCCAGTTGATTGACCTTTTGATCATCGCGGCCGACAGTCTTGTCACGCTCTCGCATATAGGCGGCGTAGGCCTGTTCTACCTTCTGCAGCGCGCCCCTTTCTGCGTTGTAATCTTTCGTGCCAATCTTATCGGTGCCCTTGAACGCCATGTGCTCGAACATGTGTGCCAGGCCAGTCTTACCCATGGGATCCTGCACCGAGCCGGCATCGACATGGGTAAAGAAAGAGAAGACCGGCGCCTCTGGGCGCTCGTAAATGACGACCGTCAGGCCGTTTGCCAGCTTCTTGACAGTCGTATGTTTTTCAAACGATGCCAAGTCTTGTGCCACCGCCACCGTGGAAAGAAGTACGCAAAGAAGCAAGAAAGCGATTTGAGTTCGAATTGCGCGGTATCTCATCGTGCCTCCGCTTGACGTACCAGATATCAGGAAGAAATCGAAGTTACGTGGGGGGAAGGGAAGTTGTCAAACGGGCCGGGCGCGAGGTGACGTCAAGCTGCTTCTCCTATAAAGGGGATTGTCAAGAGACATTTTTGTTCCCGCACCGGAGGCTCTCGCCGCATCCAGCCCTCTGACCCTTTGAGCTCTTGGTCTCGGTCGTTTCGCGCGCGGAGCGGCGAGGGCAACGGCAATTGTCCTCCATCTCAACTGTTTCTTCAATTTCCATATCTGGAATAAATCAAAGGTAAAAGCGGGGAACGAACGTCTCGGCGAGACAATTGTCGCCAAGGTCGGCGCAAGCCTCTGGATGAGTGTGACTCACGAGCCGCTTGTTTGAGGCCGAGCTACCAAATTACGCGAAAGCGAAAAGGAGCAACCAATGAAACACTCAGTCGTTCGTCTTCACTTATTTGGAGTGCTGCTGGCAGGGTTAGCGAGTCCTGCATTTGCCGATGGCAACCCGATTCCTTGGCCCAAGAAGCTGCGCGAGCTGGCTCTGACGGTAACTGTGGGCTCGCCAAAGCTGGTCGCTGACGGGTCTCCGATCCCGTGGCCGAAGCCAAAGCTGGTTGCCGACGGGTCTCCGATCCCGTGGCCGAAGCCAAAGCTGGTCGCTGACGGGTCGCCGATCCCATGGCCGAAGCCAAAGCTCGTTGCCGATGGCTCGCCGATCCCGGAGCCGGGATCCGGTTCGGTCGCTGTTCGGTGACGTTCGGTTGAAGCCTGCGGATAGCTCGTTTAAGCTTGCCATCCGCAGGCTTTATGTACTGGTTCGGCTTATCTCTGCAGTGGATCTGTGTAATCCTCCAGGTCTGGATTCTTGTGCTGATGGGGCGCCGAAGCCTCTACGGCAGATTCCCCCTTTTTGCGGCCTACATCGCGTACGTTGCGGTGCAGACGGTCGTACGTTCGGCATTTCTCGCTAATCAGCACCTTTACTTTTACGTGTATTGGTTCACAGCACCGATTGAGATGATCCTCACCGTCCTGGCAGCGCATGAGAGTTTCATGAAGGTATTTCGCAGTTTTTACCTGCTGTGGTGGTTCCGGATTTTCTTCCCGGGAGCGATTGTTGCAGCCCTGGCGTATTCCGCCTGGAGGGGATACGTATCTCCGCCCGTTCATGCCAGTGCAGCCGGCGCGGCCATAATTTCGGCGGCCTTGACGGCGCAATACGTCATCCTGGCCATCTCAATCCTTTTCTTTGTGCTGGCAAAGTTCTTTCACGTGCCCTGGAGGGTTCATGAATACCGCTTTGTCCTGGGGTTTGGCATCTCATCTCTCGCAGTCGCTTTCGGAGGTGCCGTCCGTTCTGCATTCGTAACACGATTTGGATTTGTGAGCGAAATGCTTCCGGCCGTGGCATATGTGGTGGTGTTAGCGGTCTGGTTGTCGGCGGTGCTCCATGCCGAACCGTCGAACGACCACGCCGCCGGCGAACGACTGTCGCCAGAGGAAGCAGTCAACGAATTGCGTCGCCAATTGTTAGCGATTCGCTCATTTTTGAGAAAGGGATGAGATTGGCGATCGACATTGAGTAGCGGAGATAAGGAAGGATTGATCGATTTACATTCCTAGGCTGTCATGAGTATTGCATTCCTGCTCCCGTTTTTGTGTGTCCTCGTATTCCTAGCTGTTGTTGCGCGCACTACTTTCTTTCGAGCGCGCCCCCACAGGATTGACCATGTGATCCTATTTGTACGAAAACTCGACGTGTCAGATTTGGAATTGTTACTCGATGCGGGTGAAGAGTGGGCTCTTCGACAGTCACTCACTCGCGAGGCATTCCGCAGCGCCCAGGAGGACCGGATACGCCTAGTTCGGGAGTACTTGCACCGCGTCGCCCATAATGTCCAAGTGATTCAGTTCTGGGTAGCCGGGGAATATGAGCTAATCAAAGACAAGGACCGGGATGCGTACACGGAGAAAGACTCCTTGGTTCTTGAGGCGCTTCAAGTCGCGATAGACCTCCGGCTTTATTCGCTCGCTGCCTGCATCAAAGTCTGGCTGTGGACGGTACTTCGAATGTACCGGTGGCCGAGCATGTTACTTCCGCGCGTAACAGACCTGCGCGTGCAGTGCGGGGTGAATGTGCTTGCCAAGTATCGGAGGTTGGCCGAACTAGCCGGTATATTGAGCCTCAGTCACGGCAAGGCGTACTACGACAGATTGCTCGACGCGCTGTGAGTTCGTCGGGTGTGTTCGCTGCCACGCACTCAGGTGTGCACCATTCTCTCCAGGGCGGGTTTGTTGCGAATGATCAGTGTGGATCCCTTCATCTGCAGCAGCTGCTTCCTCTTGAACTCGGAGAATAAGCGGCTCACCGTTTCGCGCGAGGTGCCAATCATCTCCGCGATTTCTTCATGCGTAAGCGTCAGCTTAATGTGCGAAGCATCGGTAGAATGCGCAGCGTTGGCGGACCAGGAGAGCAGCAGCTTTGCGAACTTCTCTGACGGTGAAGTTGCAAGTCCCAGCGTGCGGACTTCTTCGTAGGCAGAATAATAGTTGTGACTTAGCTGTTCTGCAACGCGCAGTGCAACTTCTCCATGCTCACGCAGAAAATGCAGCAGAGCGTCTCGGCCGATGAAATTTGCCTGTCCGGGCTCCACCATCTCGGCAGTTACTTCGTAAGGTCTATTCGAAATCGTGGCGTTAAGCCCGAGGACATCCCCCGGTTCTGAGATCTTGAGGATGACCGTCTTGCCTTCACTGGAAGACGTGGACAGTTTTGCCTTTCCTGTGCAGAGCACAAATATTCCACGAGGCAATTGGCCCTCGATGAACAACATTGCGGACTTCGGATAAATAGCAGTGGATTTTATTTCGTTGAGTTTCTGCAAGGCAGGCAGAGGCGGATTGCAAAATAAATGTTCCTCCCGGACCCGGCAGTTCAGACAGTTATCGATGATGTTCAGACCGTAAGGGGCACACATTGGGCAACGTATTTTCCATAATTTTAGCACCCCCGCTTGTGATTGCCGTCACTGAGAATGGTGACTTCGAGCACCGCGTGGGCGGCCTCACTCAGGCAGAATCGCCGGTAAGTTGTTATGACAAGTACAAATTCGAACGTGTGCAGGTATTGGAACGTGAATTGGTGTTATCGCTCACGTAACGGAGCTCTCGAGGCACAAAACAGCGCTCACCGCCGTTCGATCTAAATCGGAGTAAAAGGTAACGTCATGGAAGAACAACACAAATATCGCGTAGTAGCTTGGTGGACTTCCGGCCGAACTGGAACCGCGAAGTCCGATTCTGCCCCCAATTCTATTCACTTCACCGCCCCGCCCGAATTTGGAGGTCTCGAAGGCAGGTGGACGCCTGAGGATTTGCTGCTGGGCGCGGTCGCAAGCTGCTTTACGACCACATTCCGCGTAATCGCGGAATACGCAAAATTCGAATACAGCGACCTGGAAGTAGAAGCGGAGGGCATCGTGCGCAAGAGCGACTCGGGCTACAGCTTCAGCGAAATCCTGCTGCGCCCGACCTTGATGATCTCCAGCGAACAGGACCAGGGAAGGGCACTCGGTTTATTGCGTAAAGCTAAGGCATTGTGTATGGTCTCGCGTGCACTGGCAACTGCGCCGAAGCTCGAAGTTCGCGTGCAGGTCAGCAAGCTTTTGCCAGTCGGATGATCACAGGGGGAATAAGATACCACCGAAAAGGGGGATGGTCTCCACTTCCCAGATGCCAAGCTGACTTCGTGGAGTTATGACGGCGCCCAGTGGTTGGTCCATTGCCAATCGGCGCTATCGAAGAGCGTGGCGAGACTACAGCTTCCACCGCTTTGATATGCCGCTTCGGGAACTGGCCCATGTGACTCGGATCACGTTCGGTGATGACACCAGTCACAGCATAGCAGGGCCCGTGTAGGGTACTTAAGAAGATGATAGGAGCTCCCCTATGAAAACTGTGGAAGCAATCAGTCGTATCGCACTTAAAAACATTTTATTCGCCACCGACTTTTCCCCTTGCTCGAATGCGGCGTTACCTTATGCTCTCTCTATCGCCCTTCGATATGGGCAAAGTTCTACGCCGCGCACGTGCTGCCCCCGGAGGCAAACATGTTGTTCATGTCGCCGGAAAGCTGGCCAGCACTTGCCGCGGAGGAAGAGGGACGGGCTCGGAAAGAAGTCCAATATCTTGAAGAAAGGCTACAAGGGATTCCCCACAGCGTGTTGATGCGCGAAGGGAAAGTCTGGGAAGTGCTCGCCCAACTGATTGAAGAGCAGGATATTGATTTGCTCGTCGTCGGCACTCACGGCCGGACCGGTATTCGAAAACTGCTGATGGGCTCTATCGCTGAGGAAATCTTCCGGCGGGCACATTGCCCTGTCCTGACCGTTGGGCCAAATGTCCTCGACAACCCGGAAGACCTGGCTGAATTTCACCAAATTCTTTTCGCAACGGATTTCAGTGAGGACTCCTTGGCGGCTGCGCCCTATGCCATTTCGCTCGCCCAGGAGCACCAGGCGCAACTTTCTCTGCTTCACGTTTTGGAGCGGCCGGAGGTCGGCACCGTGGACCTGGAGGCGAATGCTGCTTTTCTGTTGCATCGTCTTAAGGAACTGGTCCCGCCGGAAGCCGAGCTGTGCTGCCATGCAAAGTACTTTGTCGAATTCGGCTCGCCAGCAGATCAAATTCTGGAGTTCGCGAAGAACCGACGTGCAGACCTGATCATCTTGGGTGTGCGCCGGCCGCAACGTAGGCTGGGAGCTTCCACGCGCCTAGTCAAGACAACGGTCCACAACGTTGTGGCGCACGCCAGATGCCCGGTGCTCACGGTCCGCGGGTGAGCACTCTCGAAAAACTTAAACGGGGCTACCAGCGTCCCAACTGCAACTCTCAAAGTTGCGGGATGCTGGTAGTACGCGCAGGATCCTTGCCGTCGTTTAGAGGCTGCGTAAGAGATCATCGATGGCGGCAGTCTTGAATGCAGTTCATCTCGGTTTGACCGATTTCGGATCGCGCCATAATATTCATCGTTGGTCATGAGACCTTATAGGGCCAGAGGGTCAAGTGGAAGTGACGAAAGCGGAGCACGCGCCTAGCAGTGTAGAGAAGTTCGCAGAATCTCGGGCGAGGGCTGGACTGGAAACCTTATTTGCCCCCAAATCCGTGGCCGTGATCGGCGCAACCGAGCGCTCCGGTACCGTTGGTCGCACAGTTCTCTGGAATCTGATCCAAAGCCGTTTCCGGTCGAAGGTCTACGCCGTCAATCCTACCCATTCGGAGATTCTTGGACTCAAGGCCTACAAGGGTGTGGGCAACATTCCTGAGAAGGTGGACTTGGCCGTCGTGGCTACTCCGGCATCTACGGTTCCGAGTGTTATTGGCGAGTGCGTGGATGCCGGAGTGAAGTCAGCAATTGTGATTTCCGCAGGGTTTCGAGAACGAGGGCCCGAGGGCGCCGAACTGGAACGACAGATTCAAGATCAACTGCGCCGTGGTGCTATGCGCCTGATCGGTCCCAACTGCCTGGGCGTGATGAATCCCACGATCGGTCTCAACGCCACCTTTGCCCAAGATGTGCCGCGATCGGGGAATGTCGCCTTTCTCAGCCAGAGCGGAGCGCTGTTGACCGCGATCCTCGACTGGAGCCAGCGTGAGCAGGTGGGCTTCAGTGCAATCGTCTCGACAGGCTCGATGTTGGATGTGGGTTGGGGCGACCTGATCTATTACTTTGGCGATGATCCGCACACTCACAGCATTCTGCTCTACATGGAATCGGTCGGCGATGCGCGCTCGTTCCTCTCCGCTGCGCGGGAGGTGGCCCTCAGCAAACCTATCATTGTCATCAAAGCTGGGCGTTCGGAGGCGGCCTCACGAGTCGCAGCATCGCACACCGGGGCGCTTACAGGAAGCGACGAAGTTCTCGATGCCGCCTTCCGGCGCTCCGGCGTCTTGCGGGTTCACAGCATTGCCGACCTGTTCTATATGGCGGAAGTTCTCAGCAAGCAACCTCGTCCGAAAGGACCACGGCTCACCATTGTCACCAATGCCGGCGGACCTGCTGTCCTCGCTACCGATTCGCTCATCGCCAATAGGGGCGAGCTCGCGGTGCTCTCCAAAGAAACTCTGGAGGCTTTGAATCAGTTTCTCCCACGACACTGGAGCCATAACAACCCGATCGACATTCTCGGAGACGCCGATTCTGAGCGCTATGCCAAGGCGCTCGAAATCGCCTCCAACGATCCCAATAGCGACGGTCTGCTGGTGATTCTGGCGCCGCAAGGCATGACCGATCCGTCCCAGGTTGCAGACCGCCTGAAAGGTCACGCGAAAGTCCACGGAAAGCCTGTGCTCGCGAGTTGGATGGGAGGCGCCACTACCGGCGCAGGAGAGGCCATCCTTAATGCCGCAGGTGTGCCCACGTTTCCGTACCCCGACACCGCCGCGAGGGCGTTCACTTACATGTGGCGCTACAGCTACAACCTGCGCGGGCTATACGAGACTCCGGCGCTCGCGCAAGGCCCGGAGCTTGATGTTCCTTCTCGCAGCCGGGTGGAAGCCATTATCGAGAACGCTCGCAGCCGCCGCCGAGTTTTGCTTACCGAGTTCGAATCAAAACAAATTCTGTCACTTTACGGCATTCCGACAGTGGAGACTCGAATCGCTCGGGACGAGAATGAAGCGCTGAAATGCGCTTCCGAAGTCAGTTATCCGGTTGTCCTGAAAGTGTTCTCCGAGACGATCACGCACAAGAGCGATGTGGGTGGCGTAAAACTGAACTTGCCGGATGAAGAATCGGTCCGGTCCGCGTTTCGTGCCATCAAGTCCTGCGTCGGCGAGAAAGCCGGTCCTGAGCATTTTATGGGCGTGACCGTGCAACCCATGGTGCGGTTGGATGGCTACGAGTTGATCCTCGGCAGCAGCGTGGATCCGCAGTTTGGGCCGGTGATCCTGTTTGGTTCCGGCGGGCAACTGGTGGAAGTTTATCGAGACCGTGCTTTGGCGCTTCCCCCACTCAACACTACGCTTGCACAGAGAATGATGGAGCAAACGCGAATCTTCGCAGCCTTCAAGGGCGTTCGCGGGCGTCAACCCATCAATCTAGTGGCGCTCGAGGGCCTGTTGGTCCGTTTTAGTCAACTTGTGGTCGAGCAGCCTTGGATCGCGGAGATCGACATCAATCCTCTGCTGGCTTCACCGGATCGCTTGCTGGCGCTGGACGCCCGCGTGGTCCTGCACGATCCAGGGACGGACCCCGATCACCTCCCGAAACCGGCGGTTCGTCCGTACCCTGCGCAATATGTCGCGTCATGGGTGATGAAGAAGGGAACCGAGGTTACTCTGCGGCCTATCCGCCCTGAAGACGAACCACTGATGGCGAAGTTTCACGAGACGCTTTCGGACCGGAGTGTGTACTTGCGTTATTTTTGCTCACTAAGCCTGAGGTCGCGGGTGGCACACGAGCGCCTGGTTCGTATTTGTTTTGTGGACTACGATCGCGAGATGGCGTTGGTCGCTGACCACAAAGATCCGAATACAGGGCAGCATCGGATTCTAGGGGTCGGCAGACTGATCAAGTTACACGCCAGAAATGAGGCCGAACTCGCCGTCTTGGTGTCCGATCAATATCAGAATCGAGGCCTCGGAATGGAATTGTTCCGCCGCCTCGTCCAGATCGCGCGGGACGAGAAGCTCAGCCGCGTTGTGGCTGAAGTGTTGCGAGACAATTTCGGCATGCTGACGATTTGCAAAAGACTCGGTTTTCGCTTGCGCATGATGGACGACCCCGCCGCGATCACCGCTTTCCTCGACCTCTGAGGGAGTTATCCCTTGGTCAGGACGTGCCGCAAATCGCACATACCCGATGGGCCTCTAGGACGGAGCACCCGTCTTGCACGCTTAGCCTCGACGTCTTACTGTGGAGGGCATGAGGTTTCCTCGGTGTGGTGGAATTCTGCTGCATCTCACGTCTTTGCCGAGTCGCCACGGTATAGGAGACCTCGGGCAGTCCGCTTATCAATTCGCAGAATTTCTCGCCGCGTCAGGCCAGAAACTCTGGCAAGTCTTGCCCTTGAGCCCGACTGGCTACGGTGATTCCCCATACCAGTGCTTTTCGGCATTTGCCGGTAATCCTCTGTTCATCGATCTGGGAGCGCTTCTGGAACAAGATCTTCTCGCTCCTTTGGATCTGTCTAGTACTCCTGACTTTCCTGACGACTACGTCGACTATGGTTCAGTGATCGAGTTCAAGCTAGCTGTGCTCCGGCGAGCTGCCCAGAGATTCTTGGGAGATGATTGGCATCCACAGCGTGCGGAATTTGAGGCCTTCTGCCGCAACAATGCCGCCTGGCTGAATGACTACGCTCTGTTTATGGCGTGTAAAGGAGTTCACCGAGGCGCAGTATGGACGAATTGGGAACCCGCAATCCGGCGACGGGAGGCGGCAGCACTGAAAGAATGGAGTACGACGTTGTCGCACCAGATAGAGGTTTTCAAATACTGGCAGTTCGAGTTTTGTCGGCAATGGGATAACCTGAAGACCCACTGCCACCAACGCGGCATCCGCATAATGGGAGATATCCCGATCTATGTTGCCCACGACAGTGCTGATGTGTGGGCTCACCCGGAGTTATTTCATCTGGACGAGCAGGGCAAACCCACAGTGGTGGCGGGTGTTCCGCCCGACTATTTCAGCGCGACAGGCCAACTGTGGGGGAATCCCATTTATCGCTGGGACGTTTTGGCTAATTGTGGCTACCGGTGGTGGATCGATCGATTTCGCGCATCGCTTCACCTGTTCGATATCGTCCGGCTTGACCACTTCCGGGGTTTTGAAGCCTATTGGGAAGTCCCCGCAGGTGCGTCCACGGCTGCCGGTGGAAAATGGGTCAAGGGGCCGGGAGCCGAGTTCTTCCACGCTTTGCAGGCTGGACTAGGAGAGTTGCCAATCGTGGCGGAAAACCTCGGCGTAATTACCCCTGAGGTGGAAGCCATTCGTAAGCAGTTCGGCTTCCCGGGAATGAGCCTGCTCCAGTTTGCCTTCGGCAACGATCCTCAGGGACCTTCCTTCCGGCCGCACAATTACGCTCGCGAGCTGGTTGCCTATACCGGCGGACACGATAACGACACCACTATCGGATGGTGGACTAGTTCAGGCTACGGAGACAGTACCCGAACTGCTGAAGACGTGCGAAAGGAACGCGAATTCACCAGAGCATACTTGGGGTTTGAAAACGAAGCCATCAATTGGGTGTTTATTCGTACGGTCCTGGCGTCCGTGGCTGATATTGCCATCATTCCATTGCAGGACGTGCTGGGCCTGGGCAGTGAAGCCCGGATGAATCTACCTGGAACGATAAGTGGAAATTGGAAATGGCGTTACAGGCCGAGCATTTTGACAAACGAAATCGCAGAAAGGTTGGGAATGATGACCACACTATATGATCGTTGAAGGTAGTTTTTTGATTTGATGGAACGGCTCATTGGAGTTCTCCCAAGCAAGTTACAGGGGTGAGAGCTCGTCTTCCCTCTCCTCTTTTTTCCGCCGAGCCAACCTTCTTTCGAGGAACTGCCGCGCCAAATCTCTGCCACCAACCCCGAATGCGATCGATAACGCCAGCATCATTGCTCCAAAAACGATTCCGAAAGCGAGAAGCATAGTCTGCTCTGCCAAACCCAGTTCTTCAAAGACCATTGACAATACGAAAATGATGATGATGGTGCGGATGGAAATACTCAGCAGTCGCGGTGCGGGCAGGTTCGCATTGACCGCCGCCAGGAGGGCGGCCCGGGAAAAGAAACTCGCTGCCAGAAGCCCGAAGAAAAAGATGAACAGGGACACGAATAGGCGGGGGAGAAAAAGAAAGAATTTGGAAACATGCTCTTGCAAGCCCACGATCCCGAGCACGCTCACACCCAGCAAAATGAAGCCCAGCCAGGCCACCCAAAAGACGAACCGGCTTAACAGTTCGGTCGAGGATGGCAGGGCTGCTTGGTTGAGCAATTGGCTGGCGCCGGCATTCTCGGAGAGCTTGTCGAACTTGGCGAGACGCAGAATGCTACGCAGAATAAATTTCAGAAGGGATGCGATCACCCATCCCAAGAATGCGATGATCAGCATCACCATCAACCGGGGCAGGAAGTGCGCAAAACCCCTGGCAAGTTCCTGGAAGGCCTGAGTCAGTTCGCTGACGATCATTTCCCGCATTGTTACCTCACTCTCTACCGTTCCAGATTTCAAGCAGGTACGGTTTCAATCGCTCGAACTCATGGCATAGCATTTCGACACTGTTTTCTATCTCTTCCGCAGACGCATCACGATTTTCGCCGAGAAACGTAAACATCCTCCCGCGATAAAGGGGAGCCATGGCCTGGATGATATGGTCCCGACTGATCACGGATTTGTGATAAGAAGCGGCGAATTCGTAGACCGTTCTAACCCACAGTTCTGCCGGATAGCGAAAGTCGCCTTCCGAAAGACTCGCCATGCGTTGGAGCTCGGCAAGTGTACCGGCCGAAAGAATTGAGCTAAAAACAGGCGCCAATTCGCCTACGCCAGAACAGAACATTTCATACAACCGTTTTCGATTCACCCGGACCGGCTCCTGCGTAACTTCGTACTCACAGCCATGGGTGGGCACGGTCTGCAAATCAGCGCTCGTGCTCCAAGCCGGGAAGGTGGCTTCCAGCGACCAAAACAGAGTCCCGACAGTCTGTCGCATCGCCGGAACCAGGTCGCTCGAACTTCGATCCGTGTGAATTTTTGGTCCCAGGAACGACTGGCACAGGCGGTAGCCGCCGGTAATGGCAGCGATGGTGAGACTGATTTCGGTGCCCGTCCGACTGGCTTCATGACGCCATACGTCCTGCCCCAGGAACTGACTTCCGAGGCGGCCGGAGAAGCCAAATTCTGAGGCGTACGGTTCGCGGAGTCTCCTGCCGTAAATCGCCCGTGTCATCGGGTAGAGAAGGTTCCTCATGAGGAGACCTTCAAACTTGTGTCTGCGATAGACGGGTGTCACAAGATCGAAGTCCTCGTGGGAAATGGGACGCAGAAGTCGCGGAATCCACTCGGGTTCGATGGTTGTCGAGTCCGGTGAAATCACCGCACAGGCCCGGGCACGTAGGAGTTCAGCCGCAGCCAGAATCGTTCGCAGCGCAGTTCCACTCGCCGGGGTGTCCGAATACTGCGTGCTGATGGAGTGTAAGGTGCGCAGGGCATACAGGTTGGAAGCATGGCGCACGTCATTAATCGACGCTCCGGTAACCAGATCAGGAGTCCCATCCTGTGATCCGCCATCGGCATCGATAATCACCGCGCGCTCGCGCGGGAAACTCTTCACAATGCCGGCTCGGATCGCCTCGATTACCGGCCCTACAGTTCTGGCGTTGTTGTAAGTGGGCAAGCCCACCAGGATGTCTACCTCGCCTACGTTGATCAGTTGGCGAAGAAAATCATCCGTGAGAACACTTTCCTCGGCCAACTTGAACTCCGTACGCAAGTGGTGAAAGCGGTTTTTCGCGATGCGCCAAGTGGCATCAGTCGCTGCACTCTTCGGATACAGTTCAGATTCGTCGCAGTCGGAACCAGTAGAACTGGTAAGGGCCCATGGTTAAAAGATAAGGCAGGTCCCCCACCCGCGGGAAAATATTCCTGCCGAACATCTCAATCAGGATATTTCCTTTGTAGCGACGCAAATCGAGTTCCACAGCCTGGGCCGAACTGGAAACATTATTCACCACCAGGACCGTTTCGTTTCCTAGTTGCCGCACGTAGGCCAGCACCCGATGGTTAGCGGGATAAAGGAACTCAATCGAGCCCGCGCCAAAAACCCGCGTCGACCTGCGGACCCGTATGATGCGTTGCATCCATGAAAGCAGCGAGTGCTCGGTCCGTTTTTGCGATAGAACGTTCACCGCTTGATACCCGTACACCGGATTTAGAAGGAGCGGTGAATACAGGCTCTCGGGATCCGCCGATGAAAAGCCACCATTCCAGCCTCCACTCCACTGCATAGGGGTTCGCACCCCATTGCGGTCACCGAGGTAGATGTTGTCGCCCATGCCGATTTCGTCGCCGTAGTAAATAATGGGAGTGCCCGGAAGCGACATCAGCATCCCGTTCATTAATTCGATGCGCCTCCGATCGTTATCCAGCAAGGGAGCAAGCCGGCGCCGGATGCCGAGGTTCAGTCGCATTGACTTACTTCCGGCGTACACATCGTACATGTAGTCCCGTTCCATATCCGTAACCATCTCCAAAGTTAATTCATCATGATTGCGGAGGAACAAACACCACTGGCAAGAGGCGGGAATTTCCGGGGTTTGCTGCATAATTTCTGTGATCGGTTTACGGTCTTCCAGCTTCAGTCCCATGAACATCCTGGGCATCAGCGGAAAGTGAAATGCCATGTGGAATTCATCCCCGTCGCCAAAATACGGCCGGAGATCGGCGGGCCACTGGTTAGCCTCAGCCAGGAGCATTCTGCCGGGGAATTCTTGGTCAACCTTCCGGCGTAATTCCTTCAATATTGCGTGAGTCTCGGGCAGGTTCTCACAGGATGTCCCCTCTCGTTCCACCAGGTAGGGAACGGCGTCTAAGCGGAAAGCGTCGACGCCGATTTCTAACCAAAACTTCATCACATTCCACATCTGCTCGCGAACCGCGGGGTTGTCATAATTGAGATCCGGCTGATGACTGAAGAATCGGTGCCAGTAGTAGGATTTCGAAATCGGATCCCACGCCCAGTTGGACATCTCGGTGTCGACAAATATAATGCGGGTACCGCGATAACGAGTGTCGGTTTCGCTCCACACATACCAGTCACGGCGGGGATTGTTCTGGGAACTCCGCGATTCCTGAAACCAGGGGTGCTGATCCGAGGTGTGGTTCAGCACCATTTCGATGATCACCCGGATGCCACGCTCATGTGCACCCGCGAGGAACTTCTTGAAATCTTCCAATGTTCCGTAGGCCGGATGAACCGACTCATAATCCGAGATGTCGTAACCGTCATCGCGCAGGGGTGATGGGAAAAAGGGCATCAGCCAAATTGCATTGATACCTAGTTCCTGCAGGTAGTCCAACCGCTGCGCCAGGCCCTGAAAATCACCCACGCCATCGCCATTGCTGTCGGAGAATGTTCGAACATGGACCTGGTAGATGACCGCGTCCTTGTGCCAGAGCGCATCCTGCGTTAGAGACAAAGAGCTTCCTCCCTAGCTACTCCGTTGCCGCTCTTGAAGCACAAAGAAAATAAAGGATACTCGAAATCGTGAATGCCACAGACGATGGAATCCCTCATGCAGTCGGACCCGGGCCTCTCCCGCCTCGCTTTGCTTTGACGTTGCCTTAGGATAACAATAGAAAGGACGCTAGGTCCCATCCTTTGAAACAAAATGATCTACCGAAGCACATCGTAGTCGGCATCGGAGTTTTTCAGCACCTAGGCGTGAGCCCAAGGCAGCACATGGGATCGAAAGTCGATTTCATTAATTTGGCCAGATCGCCAGCCGGAGGATAATCATCGTATCCCAAAAACATGAAAAACGGCATAGAAGAGTTGCAAGATCGTCACGCCAACGATTACGTAGGTAGCGATTTCCATCCTTCTGGCAGATTGCTTAGTGCCCCTTACCAGATCGGCCATTTCGGTCGTAGCCTGAACCAATTTGTCGGTTAGGCCGTCCAAGTGCTCGGTTGAGTTCCTCATTTTGTCCAATATGTGAGACGTATCCGCAATCGCGGTGGCCATCCGCTCGCCATTGCGAATATCGAGTTCGGTTTTACAGGCGGACCACCACGGACTGCCCGGCGGGTTGTCATACATCCGCTGCCGAATCTCTTCAGAGGAACGGGTCCGCAGCAGTTTGACCAGCGCTTGTATTTTGTTGATTGCCCTTGTGTCCTCAGTAAATGTCGACATAGCAAGGCAGAGTCTAGCAGCTAAGGACAACGCCACTCAGATACCCGAAGTCCAAGGTCATCTGTGACTTTCAGTCCTTCTCGTATTTATAAGAAAAAGAAGCACATTTCTCGCAGAATATCGGAAAGAACGCGGTGAGCTATGCAAGCAGGGTACGAGACCAAATCGTGTTCGGGTTGTCCAGACGAGATCAGTCCATGGCTGCCCCAGCCCCCGCGGGCTTATCCCTGCCCCGAGTGACGAGAGCGCCGCCTGGTTATCGCCAGATCCCGAATGTGGAGTATTGCTTTTCGGAGGGGCAACTGATTAAATTGGCGCGGATTCCAAGTCGCGGATCGAAGTTTCACGCCAGAGGGGGCCCCTATGCAGCTCAGGAGCACGGCTTTTCAGACGGGAGGAGCAATACCCACTCGATTCACCTGTGAGGGCGATGACATCTCGCCCGACTTCTCGTGGGGGGATGCTCCGCTGGAGACCAAGTCGTTTGTATTAATTCTTCATGATCCGGACGCGCCCAGAGCAGGCGGTTTCACTCATTGGGTGGTCTACAACATTCCCGCTGGCACGAGCCATATCGAGGAAAACATCCCCCAACAAGCGACTGTTGCTGGACTAGGCGTGCAGGGTAAGAACGACTCCGGAGAAATCGGGTACATGGGACCTTGTCCGCCTTCAGGTACACATCGCTACTTTGCCCGGCTGTTTGCAGTGGACCGCGAACTCGATCTGAAACCAGGTCTTTATCATCGAGACGTCTACTCGGAGATGCAAGGGCACATTGTGGAACAGGCAGAACTGATGGGCACTTACGTCAAGAAATGTGAAAGAGCCGCTTAGTCCCGGGACCTCAGCGTCCGCTCCTCATTGGCCGCTTGTTCTGTGCCGTCAAGCTCACTCCACGCAGAATTGAGATAGTCCTCCTACTCCGTCACGCCTGAGCTCCCAAGGCAAAACCTTCAGGAGTTGATGGCGCGAGTTGTCGTAGCGGCTCGCATAATCCGCGCATCACCTTTTCGAATCCGGCGAAATCCAGGGATTGCGGACCATCGGACAGGGCGCGCTCTGGACAAGGATGAACCTCCACAATCAGTCCGTCTGCTCCTATCGCGACCGCGGCGCGTGAAACAGCGGCAATCAAGCTCTGCTTTCCTGTTCCATGGGATGGATCCGCGATAACAGGTAGATGCGAGAGCTCCCTGACGAGCGCCACCGCAGCCAGGTCCATAGTATTTCTGGTCTCAGTCTCAAAGGTTTTAATGCCACGTTCGCACAACACCACACGGCTGTTTCCGCCCGAGAGGAGATATTCGGCTGCCAGCAGCCATTCCTTGACAGTGGCCGAGGGGCCGCGCTTAAGGAGCACCGGCTTGTCAATCATCGCGAGCCGGCGTAGCAGGGCGAAATTCTGCATGTTGCGAGCACCGACCTGAAGCATGTCAGCGTGTTCGCAGATGACGTCCACATCCTCCGTGCTCATCACCTCTGTCACCACTGGCAAACCGGTCTGCTCGCGCACTTCTCGCAAAATCTTCAGCGCCTCGATGCCCAAGCCCTGAAAGTCATATGGGGAAGTCCGAGGCTTGTAGGCGCCACCCCTCAGCATGCTGGCGCCCGCCTTCTTCACAGCAATAGCGGTGGTCAGCAGTTGCTCGTGCGACTCCACTGAGCACGGACCCGCGATGACCACCACTGCATCTCCGCCAATCCTCACTCCGGCCACATCGATCACTGACCGCTCCGGTTTGATCTGACGGCTAACCAGTTTGAATGGCTGAGCGATGGGCACCACGGCTTCGACCCCGGGGGCCGCACTCAATGCTTCAATTTCGTGGCGGCGGCCT